>JAHDHM010000043.1:5813-15325 GCA_020631315.1 Acidimicrobiales bacterium | reverse complement strand
CCGAAGGATGGACCCTCGCCCCACCGTGGTGGTGCGAAAGCGAGGGTTGATGGTACCCGACACCGCCGTCAGGTCAAACGGGTTCTCAGGAGTTCGCGAGACGAAGTTGTGCGGCCTGGATCCGGCGCAACACCTCGTCGCGTCCGAGCAGCTCGAGGCTCTCGAACAGCGGCGGGCCGACGGTGCGGCCGGTCACGGCCACCCGCACCGGCGCCTGGGCCTTGCCGAGCTTGAGACCGAGGCCCTCACCCACTGCGAGCGTCGCCGCGTGCAGCGCTTCGGCCGTCCACTCGACCGACTCGTACTGCTCGTGCACGCCGTCGAGCATCGGCACCGCGGTCTCGGTCGTCATGACCTTGTCCCACGACGCCTGGTCGACCTCGGGCTCGTCGAGGAACAGGAAGTCCACGACGCCGGGAGCGTCTTCGAGCACCCGGGTGCGCTCCTGCAGCAGGGGCACGACCGCCTCCAGCTGTTCGCTCGAGACCGCAGGGCCCCACGGTGTCTCGTCAACCCACGGACGGATCGCCTGGGCGAGCTCGCCCGTCGACATCGCACGGACGTAGTCGCCGTTGATGGCCTCGAGCTTCTTGATGTCGAACATGGCGGCCGAGGCGTTGATGTCCTCGAGCTCGAACAGCTCGACGATCTCGCTCATCGGTCGCACCTCGACGTCGTCGGGCGGACCCCAGCCGAGCAGCGCCAGGTAGTTGGTCATCGCCGAGGCGAGGATGCCGCGGTCGCGGTAGCTCGACAGCGATACGTCATCACGGCGCTTCGACAGCTTCTTGCGCTGCTCGTTGACGATCAACGGCAGATGGGCGAACACCGGCAGGTCGTCGTGGCCGAGAGCCTTGCGCAACATGATCACCTTCGGCGTCACGTTCACGAGGTCCTCGCCGCGCACGACGTGGGTGATGCCGAGGTCGAGGTCGTCGACGGCGTTCGCGATGAAGAACGTGGCCGAACCATCACCACGGCGGATCACGAAGTCCTCGACGTGCTCGTGCTCGAACGTGACCGTGCCGCGCACCACGTCGTCCCACGAGGTGGTGCCCTCGTCGCCGACACGGAAGCGGATGGCGCCGTCGTCTTCGTAGGCACGACCGTCGGCCAACAGACGCTCGACGGCCTCCTGGTACAGCTCGTCGCGCTGCGACTGACGGACGGGTTCGCCGTCCCAGTCGATCCCGAGCCACTCGAGTGACTCGTAGATGTTGTCGATCAGCTCGGGACGTGCGAGCTCGGCGTTCGTGTCCTCGACACGCAGCACCAGCTCACCGCCGCAGTGACGGGCGTAGAGCCAGTTGAACAGCGCCGTACGGGCCGAACCGAGATGGAGATAGCCGGTCGGCGCAGGCGCGAACCGGAGGCGAGGTGTGGTGGTCACGGGTGACGAGACTACGACCCGATGACGTCGGTCGCGACGCTCAGCCGCCCGAGAGAACGTGCAGATCGGCGCTGATCTCACCGACCTGTCGACGCACGTGGTCGATCGTCTTCGAGCCGTCGATGCGTGAGCGCCACTGGCGACGCTTCATCTGCACGAGCTGATCGATCACGAGCTCGCAGGTGGCGTCGACGTCGGCCGCGTCGGCCGTGCGGGCGTCGACCGAACCCAGGTCGACAGCCAGCTGCTTGACCCGGGTGCGGGCCTGGTCGAGCGTGCCCTGGAGCTCCTTCGCCGCGCCCTTCGGCATGCGGTTCGGCAGGAGCCTGAAGAAGACCTCGATGTCGGCGGGCGTCATCTTCGACAGGCCGAGCCCGTCGATGTGGTCCTGGCGGTCGGTCACGATGTCACTCCGGATCTCGACCGAGGATGCGCAGCACGCGAGTCCAGCGGTCGTCGTCGGGGTCGGGCGGCAGCGACGCCTCGAAGAACTCGGATCCGGCGGCGAAGTACGACGCGTTGCCCTCGATCATGTCGCCGATCGCCTCGACCAGTTCGGGATCGAGCTGCTCGTCACCCGCGATGGCGCGTCCGAGATCCCAGGCGTGGACGGCCAGGTCCAGTGTCTTCTGTCGAACGAACCGGGCCGCCGAGATCGTCTCCTGACCCAGGTACACCTCGGCGTCGGGGTCGGACTCGAGCACGGCGTCGATCGCCTCGGCTCTGGCCTGTTCCCAGGCGTCGACCGGGTCGCCCTCGATGACGTCGCCGTCGAGCCCGCCCACGGTGTCGGGATGATGGCCTGCCAACAAGATCGGCGTCCAGAGACTCTCGACCACCACGTGGTTCACGAGCTCGTAGACGTCCCACTCCTCACACGGCGTGGACGCACCCCACCAGTCCGGCAGGATCTGACGGACCCGGACGTCGAACTCCCCGTTGGCGATCTGGTGCAGACGCACCCAGTCGGCGTGGTCGAGCCCGCTCATGCGACGCGGTGACCCGCAGCGTCCGCAGGCCCCACGGGACTCACAGCTCCAACTGGCTCCGCCAGTCGGCGGCAGCGTCGGCCTCGACGGCCTGGGGTGTCTTGCGCAGCGTGTCCTCGGACACGGTGGCGACGAGGTGGCGCATCTCGATCCAGTGGTGGGCATTGGCCACGCCGTCGAACCGGGGGCGACGCTCGGCCACCAGATCCGCAGGTGCGTCACGCAGGAAACCCCACAGGTTCAGCGCCATCGTGATGTCGTGCACCACCGGCGCTCGGCCGTAGATCGAGGCACGCTTGAGACCGATCTGCACGGCACCGGCCAGCACGTCGTCAGCGGACTCACCGTCGGCGAGCACCAGACGGTCCCGTAGGCGGTTGGCGATCGTCAGCGCGTAGCCCTGGTCGGGCCCCTGGTAGCCCATGAGCGGCTCGTTCGGCTGCTCGGCTCCGAGGGAGGCGTCGCGGTCGTTGTTCCACGCCTCGGGCACGACGGGCGGACCGTCGTAGGAGCGGGTGACCGACGTCGGCGAGACGGGGACGTATTCGGGAGCAGCCATCGGGACAGATCCTACCGATCGGCGACCGGCGCACGGCCGGAACGCAGGAGGCCGTAGGCGATGCCGTCACGCAACGCGAGCCACGACGCCTCGATGATGTTCTCGGACACACCGATGGTGGTCCACACGTGTTCGCCGTCGGTCTGGTCGATCAGCACACGGGTGACCGCCGCCGTGGCACCGGAGCTGTCGAGCACACGGACCTTGTAGTCGGTCAGGTGGATGCGCGAGATCTCCGGATAGAACTCGCCGATCGCCTGTCGCAGCGCGCTGTCGAGCGAGTTGACGGGACCGTTGCCCTCGCCGACCGTGACACGCCGCTCGTCACCGACGAGGACCTTGACGGTCGCCTCCGTGTCGAACTTCTTGTCGACCCGACGATCCGTGACCACCCGGAACGACTCGACGTCGTACCAGTCGCGGGTCCAGCCGGTGGCCTCGCGCATCAGCAGTTCGAGCGAGGCATCCGCAGCCTCGTAGTGATAGCCCTCGTGCTCCAGGTGCTTGAGCCGGTCGACGAGGTCGGAGGCCTGGGCCCCGTCGAGTTCGATGCCGAACTCCTTGGCCTTGAGATCGATGGTGGCCCGGCCGGACAGATCCGACACCAGGAACCGAGTGCCGTTGCCGACCGACGACGGATCGACGTGCTCGTAGCTGTCGGGACGGCGAGCGATCGCGCTGGTGTGCAGACCCGCCTTGTGGGCGAACGCCGACGAACCCACGTAGGGCTGCTGGTGCATCGGCGGCATGTTGAGCAGCTCGGCGACGTGATGCGAGATCGACGTCAGCCGCTCCATCCGTCCTGCGGGCAGGGTCTCGATGCCCATCTTCAAGGTGAGGTTCGGGATCAGCTGCATGTTGTCGCAGTTGCCCGTGCGCTCGCCGTAGCCGTTCATGGTGCCCTGCACCTGCGTGGCCCCCGCGCACACGGCGGCGACCGCGTTGGCCACGGCGCAGCCGGTGTCGTTCTGGGTGTGGATGCCGACCGGCACGTCGAAGTGACCGACGACCTCGCGCACGATGCGCTCGACCTCGAAGGGCAGCGAGCCGCCGTTCGTGTCGCAGAGCACGAGCGTGTCGACACCGTTCACGGCCGCCGCTTCGAGGACGCCGAGGGCGAACTCGGGGTTGCGCTTGTAGCCGTCGAAGAAGTGCTCGGCATCGAAGAAGACCCGCAGGCCCTGTTCCTTCAGGTAGGCGACCGACTCGCCGACCATCGCCAGACCCTCGTCGAGCGTCGTCCGGAGCGCCTCGGTGACGTGGTAGTCCCACGACTTGCCCACGATGCACACGGTGCCCGCGCCCGACGACACGAGCGTCTCGAGCATCTCGTCCTGATCGACGCGACCCTTCGGCCGGCGGGTCGAGCCGAACGCCACGAGCTGCGCCGTGTCGAGCGTCAGCTCTGTCTTGGCGCGATCGAAGAACTCGCGGTCCTTCGGGTTGGCGCCCGGGTAGCCGCCCTCGATCCAGTGCACACCGAGCTCGTCGAGCTGACGCGCCACCTTCAGCTTGTCCTCGGACGTGACGGCGATGCCCTCGAACTGGACCCCGTCACGCAGCGTCGTGTCGAAGATGTCGACGCGCTCGGGCCACGACGGATCGCGGCGACCGACGCGGTCGACGTTGGGGGTCGTGGCCTCGTCGCTCATACCAGTTCGTTCCAGTGCTCGAATCCGGGAAGCTCACGACGGACGGCCTTGAAGAAGGCCTCCTGCACCTGCGTGGTGATCGGACCGCGGTCGCCGATCTCGCGATCATCGACGCTGCGGATCGGGACGACCTCGGCGGCAGTGCCGGAGAGGAACGCCTCGTCGGCGGTGTACAGGTCGGAGCGAAGGATGTGACCCGTGCGGTACTCGATGCCGAGCGACTCGGCGATCTGACGCACGGCGTCCTGGGTGATGCCCTCGAGCGCGCCAGCCGACGTCGGCGGCGTGATGATGGCGCCGTTCTTGACGACGAAGAGGTTCTCGCCGGTGCACTCGGACACGAAGCCCTGGGGCGACAGGAGGATGGCCTCGTCGTAGCCGGCCTTCACCGCGGCGACCTTGGCCATCTGGGAGTTGATGTAGTGACCGACGCCCTTGGCCGCGGGCGGCATGGCGTTCGGGTCGTGACGCTGCCACGACGAGATCATCATGCGCACGCCGGTGCGGAGGCTCTCCTCACCCAGGTAGGCGCCCCACGGCCACACGGCGATGGACACGTTGACCGGGCACGGCAGCGGGTTCAGACCCATCTCGCCGTAGCCCAGGTAGACCAGCGGGCGGATGTAGCACGACGGCAGACCGTTGACCCGCACCGTCTCCTTGATGCCCTCGAACAGCTCGTCGTAGGAGAACGGCACGTCGATCGCCAGGATCTTGCAGCTGTCGAGCAGACGCTGGGTGTGCTCGGCGAGGCGGAAGATGGCCGGACCCTCGGAGGTCTCGTAGGCCCGGATGCCCTCGAACGCACCGTTGCCGTAGTGCAGCGTGTGCGTCAGGACGTGGACCTTGGCGTCGGCCCAGTCGACGAGCTCGCCGTCCATCCAGATCTTCTCGGAAGGGGTGATGGGCATCGTGGTGTCTCCGCGTTGGGTGCGTGCAGTTGGGTGGCTGGTTCGAAGAGGAGCGTGGGCTCAGAGGTTCGCCGGGCTAGAGGTTGGCGATGAGTGCCGCGGCGATCTCTGCGGTGGAGCCGTCGTCGGCGGTCGCGTCGACGGCGGCACGGATGCGGCCGGCGGCCTCGTCCTCGCCGAGGAACTCGAGCATCATCGCGGCCGAGATGACGGCAGCGACGGGGTTGGCGATGCCCTGGCCGGCGATGTCGGGGGCCGAACCGTGGACCGGCTCGAACATCGACGGCGCCTGACGTGACGGGTCGAGGTTGCCCGATGCAGCTCGGCCGACGCCGCCGGAGACGGCGCCACCGAGGTCGGTGAGGATGTCGCCGAAGAGGTTGTCGGTCACCACGACGTCGTAGCGGGCCGGGTCCTCGACGAAGTAGATGCAGGCCGCGTCGACGTGGTTGTAGGCCGTCTCGACCTCGGGGTACTCGGCGGCGACGATGTCGAACGTGCGCTGCCAGAGATCGCCCGAGAAGGTGAGCACGTTGGTCTTGTGCACCAGCGTGAGGTGCTTGCGGGGACGGCTCATCGCGAGGTCGAACGCGAAACGGATGCAGCGCTCGACACCCATGCGGGTGTTGACCGAGCCCTGGGTGGCGATCTCGTTCGCCGTGCCCTTGCGCAAGAACCCGCCCTCACCGGCGTAGGTGCCCTCGGTGTTCTCACGCACCACGAGGAAGTCATGGCCCGGAGCCACGAACGGGCGCAGGTTGACGTACTGGTCCATGTCGAAGCGCATCCGCAGCAGCAGGCCGCGCTCGATCACGCCGGGCGGCACGCCGGGCGCGCCGACCGCACCGAGGAGGATGGCGTCGTACCCGCGCAGCTCCTCGAGCGTCTCGTCCGGCAGTACCGTGCCGTCGTTCAGGTAGCGGGCGCCACCGAGGTCGTACTCGGTCGTGTCGAGCTCCACACCGGCTGCGGCGATCACGTCCAGGGCGACCTGGGTCACCTCGGGTCCGATGCCGTCGCCGCCGATCACGGCCACTCGATGCGCCACTGCTGTTCTCCTGTGCCTGCGCGCCACGACGTCGGGCCGGGCGCGGTCCGGCCCGCGATCTTGCCAGACGCTGCACGACCGGCGCACCCCCGCCGCGACACTCCGCCCCCGGAGCCACCCCGGCTGCCAGACGTTGCGCGACCGGCGCACCGCCGTACCATTGGTCGGATGCCAGAGACCCAGCGCATCTCCCAGGCGGCCTACGACCGACTCGTCGAGGAACACCGTGACCTGACCGGTCGCGGGCGCATCGACATCGCCGACAAGATCGAACAGGCCCGCCTCCTCGGCGACCTCAAGGAGAACGGCGACTATCACGCCGCCAAGGAGGAGCAGGGGAAGATGGAGGGCCGCATCGCGCAGCTCGCCGGCATCATCGAGAACGCCGAGATCATCGAGGCCGTGGCCGAGGGCGTCGTCACGCCGGGCTGCATCGTCGAACTGCGCTACGAAGGCGACTCGTTCACCGAGAAGATGCTGTTCGGCAGCATCGAGGAACAGCGCGACGGTCTCGACATCTGCTCGCCGGGGTCACCGCTCGGGCAGGCACTCGAAGGTGCCGAGCAGGGTCAGACCATCACCTTCACGGCGCCGAACGGTGCTGAACTGAAGGTCGAGCTGGTCTCCGTACAGCACTGAGCCGTCGCGGTTCGACCGGGATCGACGAGCGGTGAACGCCCCGTCGGGCCCGCCTGACCAGGCGACGCTGCCCCCCGGCCGACGCATCGAGGTGCCCGGACGCGGCGACCTGTTCGTCCGTGACACAGGTGCGAAGGACAATGCGCCGCCAGTCGTCCTGCTGCACGGATGGTCGGCAACGTCGGACCTGAACTGGTTGACCTCGTACGAGGCGCTCGAACGCCACGCACGCGTCATCGCCTTCGATCATCGAGGTCACGGAAGAGGGCTGCGTACCGGAGAACGCTTCCGGCTCGAGGACGCCGCTGATGACGTCGACGCCGTCCTCGACGTCCTCGGCATCGAACGTGCCGTGATCGTGGGCTACTCGATGGGCGGTGCCGTCGCTCAGCTGGTGTGGCGCCGTCACCCAGGTCGGATGCTCGGGCTCGTGCTGTGCGCGACCGCCGCCGAGTTCCGCAGCTCGACCCTCGAGCACCTCGTCTTCGCGAGCCTCACGCCGACCGCCGCGCTGGCCAAGGCGATGCCGGCCGAGCTGCGCCGCCAGGCCGCGGTGAAGCTGATGACGAGCCGCGACGACCGCGACATGCGCCTGTGGGCCGTGTCCGAGGTCGAGCACCACGACTGGCGACGCATCCTCGAAGCCGGAAGCGAGCTGGGCGCGTTCGACAGCAGGCGCTGGATCGGTGGCCTCGACCTCCCGGTGGCCCAGGTCGTGACGCTCGACGACAAGGTGGTGAGCCTGCGCCGGCAGAGCGAACTCGGCGCCCGACTCGGTGGGCGGTCGCTCCATCTCGTTCCCGGCGGACACGCGGTGGTCATGGAGGACCCGGCGCGCTTCGTCCCGGCCTTCGAGCGAGCAGTCGTGTCGGTGATCCGCCGAATCGGCTGACGGCGGCTCAGGCGGAGCCGACGAGCGCCGCCGAGACCTCGCTCGCCGCCGACAAGACGAGCGAGCCGTAGGTCGATCCAGGATCGTCACCGAGCCGCCCGATCGGACCCGAGACACCCAACGCGGCGACCACGTGCACACCGTCGAGGACCGGAGCACTGACCGACGCCACGCCGGCAGCCCGCTCCGCGATGCTCGCGACCCAGCCGTCAGGACCGACGTCGCCGGCCAGCGCCGCCCCGGCGCTGCCGCGATCGAGCGGCAGACGCGCACCGGGCTGGACGACGGTGCGCAGCTCGTCCGGTGAGTCGAGTGCGGCGAGGCACACCCGCTCGTCACCGCTGCGCACGTAGAGCTGCACACTCTCGCCCGATGCCTCGCGGAGGCGCTCCAGTGCTGGGCGAGCCAGCTGGGCCAGGTCGGCGGAGTTCTCCGCCGCGCGACCGAGGGTCACCAGTCGCCAGCCGAGCGCATAACGTCCGTCGGCACGGCGTACCAGATCGTGGACCGAGAGCGCAGCCAACAGCCGGTGCACGGTCGCCCGACTCTGACCCGAACGCTCCACCAGTTCGGCGAGTGTGGCCGGGCCACCCTCGAGATGGCGCAGCAGCCCCAGGGCCTTGTCGAGCACGCCCACGCCGCTTAGGATCGGTTCCACGTGACGAGACTAGCGTCTCACATGTTGAGACTGCCAGTACGCAGCACCCACGAGCAACCTCGGGAGAAGCCGATGAGCCCACGCACGCTCAGCCAGAAGGTCTGGGACCGCCACGTCGTCCACAGCGACGACGACCACGACCTGCTCTACATCGACCTCCACCTCATCCACGAGGTCACCTCGCCACAGGCGTTCGACGGCATCCGCATGAGCGGTCGTACCGTCCGCCGCCCCGACCTCACGGTCGCCACCGAGGACCACAACGTCCCCACCGCCGACATCGACCAGCCGATCGCCGACCCGATCAGCGCCAAGCAGGTCGAGACGCTGCGCAACAACACGGCCGAGTTCGGCATCCGCAACTTCCCGATGGGTGACCCCGGCCAGGGCATCGTCCACGTCATCGGCCCGGAGCAGGGACTCACCCAGCCGGGCATGACCATCGTGTGCGGCGACAGCCACACCGCCACCCACGGCGCCTTCGGGGCGATCGCGTTCGGCATCGGCACCAGCGAGGTCGAGCACGTGCTCGCCACGCAGACCCTGCCCCAGAGGGTCCCGGGCACCATGGCCATCACCGTCAACGGCGAGCTGCCCGAGGGCTCGACCGCGAAGGACGTCGTGCTGGCGATCATCGGTCGCATCGGCACCGGCGGCGGCATCGGCTCGATCATCGAGTACCGCGGCCCGGTCATCGAGGCGCTCTCGATGGAGGGCCGCATGACGGTCTGCAACATGTCGATCGAGTTCGGAGCGAAGGCCGGCATGATCGCC
>JAHDHM010000043.1:0-5803 GCA_020631315.1 Acidimicrobiales bacterium | reverse complement strand
AGCGGTCGCATCGGCACCGGCGGCGGCACATACCGCGGGAATCGAGGCTCTCTCTATGGAAGGCCGCATGACGGTCTGCAACATGTCGATCGAGGCCGGCGCCAAGGCCGGTCTGATCGCACCGGACCAGACCACCTTCGACTACCTCGCCGGTCGGGCACACGCCCCGAAGGGTGCCGACTGGGACGCCGCCGTCGCCGAATGGTCCACGCTCGCGACCGACGAAGGCGCTGTGTTCGACAAGGAGGTCGTCCTCGACGGCGCCGACATCGTTCCTCACGTCTCGTGGGGCACGAACCCCGCCCAGGTCATGCGCCTCGACGGCAACATCCCGTCGCCGGACGACTTCGCCGAGGAGTCCGAACGCGACGCGGCAGCACGCGCCCTCGAGTACATGGGCTTCGAGGCCGGCACGCCGATGCGCGACATCGCCGTCGACACCGTGTTCATCGGCAGCTGCACCAACAGCCGCATCGAGGATCTGCGGGCCGCCGCAGCCGTCGCGCAAGGCCGCCAGGTCAAGGCCGGCATGCGCACGCTCGTCGTCCCCGGTTCCCACGCCGTGAAGCAGCAGGCCGAGGCCGAGGGTCTCCACGAGATCTTCCTCGCTGCCGGCTTCGACTGGCGCGAGCCCGGCTGCTCGATGTGTCTGGCCATGAACCCGGACAAGCTGCAGCCGCGTGAGCGCTGCGCCAGCACGTCCAACCGCAACTTCGAAGGCCGCCAGGGTCGGGGTGGTCGCACCCACCTCGTCTCCCCCGCCGTCGCCGCCGCCACGGCCATCGCCGGCACCTTCGCCCTCCCCACCGACCTCGACTGAGCCGAACGGAGCATCGACATGAAGGCAGTTCGCATCGTCACCGGCACCGCGGTCCCTCTCGACCGTTCCGATGTCGACACCGATCAGATCATCCCGTCCGACTGGCTCAAGCGGGTCGAGCGCACCGGCTTCGAGCAGGGCCTGTTCTCCGAGTGGCGCGACGACCGTGAGTTCGTGCTGAACGACGAGGCCTACGCAGGCGCCAACATGCTCGTCGCCGGCACCAACTTCGGCACCGGCTCGTCGCGTGAGCACGCCGTGTGGGCCATCCAGCAGTACGGCTTCGAAGCGGTCATCTCGCCACGGTTCGCCGACATCTTCCGCAACAACTGCACCAAGAACGGGCTCGTCCCCGTCGTCGTCTCGCCCGAGATCGGTCGCCGGCTCCTCGACGCCATCAAGGCCGATCCGACGCTCGAGATCACGGTCGACGTCGAGCGTCTGACGCTCGAAGTGCCGGCGCTCGGCATCAACGAGACCTTCCCGCTCGATGCCGGCACCCAGGAGCGGTTCCTCGAAGGCCTCGACGACATCGGTCTGACCGAGCGCCACGGCGACGCCATCACCTCGTTCGAGGGCAGCCGCCCGAGCTGGCTGCCGGCCAGCAGCTGATCTGGCTCTGTCCGTCACTCCTCAGGTGAGGAGGATCCGTGTCGACCAGTCAACACGGATCCACATCACTCGAGCCTTCGTGGCGGACACATGAACGACGACGCAGTCGAACTGACATTCTTCACCAGCGCCCTCATGCGGCGCTGGTACCTGCCCATCGGGTTCGCCCTCATGGGGCTGCTGGCGGGCTTCGTGCTGGCTCCGGTCAGCACCGGCGACCAGTACGAGGCCGAGGCGCGCCTGCTCATCAGGCCGGTGACCGACTCGGTGCTCAATTCGAACCTGCGCGTCGACCAGATCATCAACGAGGACACCGAGCGTGAACTCGCCAGCTCCGATGCGGTCATCCGTGACGCGCTGGACACGCTCGGCCCGGCAGCGCCGGCCGACCTCAGCATCGACGACGTCGACGACCACCTGACGGTGACCGTCCGCACGGACTCCCAGGTCGTCGTCATGCGGTATCTGTCGACGGACCCCGACATCGCCGCTGCCATCGTCGACGCGCTCGCGGACAGCTATCTCGAAGCTCGAAGCGCAGCAGCGCTCGCCGAGCGGGACCGGCAGTCCGAACTGCTCGCCACCGCCATCTCGTCGAGCACGACGCAGCTCACCGCGGCGAACCTGACCATCGACACGGCGTCGCGCGAAACGAGTGAACTCGCGGATCTCGAGAGCCGCCTCACCCGTCTGCAGGACGTCGTCGCCGTCGGGCAGATCCAAGGCGAGGAGAACGAGCCCACGGGCGACCCGATCGCCGTGCTCCAGGCCCAGATCGCCGCCTTCGAGACCACTGTCACCCCCGAGGAGCTGGCCGCCGCTCAGACGACGAAGGAACTCGTCGCGGGCCAGATCTCCGGCTTCCGTGACGAACTCGTCGCATTGTCCACGCTCGAGATCGACGGCGGCGAGGTCATCGACCGTGCCAGCCCGGGCGAACTCCAGACCTCGAGCGACCAGGTGGCCTACCTCGCCGTCGGCTTCCTCTTCGGACTCATGGTCGGCATCGCTGCCGCCGTGGCGCTCGAGCGGTCGCTGGCAGCGCGTCGTTCGTTCCAGGCGAACGCCGCCCACATGAACCAGCCGCCGCAGATGGCCGCTGCGCAGATGCACACTCCGGCACCGATGCCCGCGCCGGCGCCCGTACAGCAGCCGATGCAAGCCGCACCGAACCCGATCTTCGATCAGGGCCTGATGGGGACCGCCGACCCAGCGACCTGGGCGGCCCCGCAGCCGGCCATGGCCGGAGGCGTCGCCGTGGCCACCGCTCCGGCGCCGGCACCCGCCGCGCCGGCTCCCGCACCTGCGCCCGGTGGCGACCTTCCGGTCCTCGCCGACATCCCGAAGATCCCACGTTCGACGCCCGAGCCGGTCGTCGTCACCGATCCGACCTCGCCGGCCGCGACCTCGATCCGTCGTCTTGCACTCCTCGTGCTCCACGACGTCAACGGGCTCCCGGCACCGTCGATCGCGATCGGCTCGGCGCGAGGTGGGGAAGGTCGCACCACGATCGCTGCCAACCTCGCCTGCGCGATGCAGCAGGAAGGCAAGCAGGTCCTGCTCGTCACCGACGCACACCAGAGCGTGATCGCCCCGGGCGTCCACGTACTGCCGCCTGGCATGGGTGTGGGTCCCGACGACCGCGCTCCCGATGACGCCCGCCTCCAGCAGTTGTTCGCCGAGGCACGTGACCTCGTCGACGTGGTCGTCGTCGACACGGCACCGTTGCTCGACCATGCGGATGGCGCTCGCGTCGCTGCGGCCTGTGACCGGCTGGTGCTGGTCGGTGTCAGCGGCAAGACCACGCGCGCCGACGTCGACACCGCGGCCCGTCTTGTGGAGCAGAACGGCACTCGGGTGCTGGGTCTCGCCACGACGGAGCGGCCGAACTGGTTGGCTCGCCGCCTCGACGGTCGATCGGTCGACGAATAGGCCTCGAAACACCACCGCGGTGGTGGTGTTCACCTCATGAGCAGGAGGTGAACGTCCGAAGGGAAGTGGACGAGTTCCGCCCTGAAGGACGCCCTCCGCCATGAAACTGCTGTTGGTCGCATCGAACGGTGGCCACCTCACCCAGCTGATCGCTCTCCGCTCGTGGTGGGAGGATCACGACCGGGTGTGGGTCACCGCCGAGAAGCCGGACGCGATCTCCCTGCTCGCCGAGGAACGTGTCGTGTGGTCGAACCACCCGACGACGCGCCACGTGCCGAACATGCTGCGCAACTTCCGGCTCGCGCACCGCCTCATCAGCGACTACGAACCGGACGCCGTGATCTCCACCGGCGCCGGCGTGGCACCGCCGTTCTTCCTCGCCGCCAAGATGCGCGGCGTCTCCACGATCTTCCTCGAGGTGTACGACCGCCTCGACTCCCAGACGCTCGCCGGTCGGATGTGTTATCCGCTCACCGACCGCTTCCTGCTCCAGTGGGAGGAGCAGCGCTCGTTGTATCCGAAGGGCATCGTCGTCGGAAGGGTCCTGTGATGAGTGTGAACGATCAGCTCCCCGAGGTGGCGGCCCCGAAGACCGAGGTCATCCACCGCAACATCCTCCTGACGGTCGGCACCGACCATCACCCGTTCGACCGCGTGATCCGCTGGTTCGACAACTGGCTCGCCGGTGTCGAACAGCGCGACGACGTCGAGATCGATGCCTTCGTGCAGCGCGCCACGGCACGAGCCGGCGCGGCCGAGTCCGTCGAGTACCTGGCGTTCGACGACCTGGTGACGGCGATCCAGGGCGCCGACATCGTGATCACCCACGGCGGCCCGGGGTCCATCGTCGAATGCCGCAAGTGGGGTCGGCTTCCGATCGTCGTGCCGCGTGACCCCGCGCTGGGCGAACACGTCGACAACCATCAGCAGCTCTTCTCCGACCGCATGGCCGCAGACGCCCAGATCCTCATCGCTCGCACCGAACAGGACTTCCGCGACCTGCTCGACGACATGATCGTCTCGCCGGCCACGATCCCGCCGCACGACGGCCGACATGTCGACGCAACGGTCGATCGCATCGGCCGGATCGTCGACCGACTGGTGACCGGAGCGCAGCGGTGACGGCCGCGCTCGAGTCCGCACTCGAGCAGACGCCCGATGGCGACGACACCTCACCGGTGAAGGTGCTGTTCCTCGCCGGGCTGGGCCGCTCGGGCTCCACGATCATCGCCAACGTGCTCGGTCAGCATCCGCACGCCGTCTCCGTCGGCGAGGTCGTCCACCTGTGGACCCGCGGCCTCGCGGACAACGAGCTGTGTGGCTGCGGCCAACCGCTCCAGGCCTGTGACTTCTGGTCAGAGGTCGGTCGGGTGGCGTTCGGCTCGTGGGACGAGCTCGACCTCGACGGGCTGCAGGAACTCGGTCGATCGATCGATCGCAACCGGTACATCCCGTTGATGATCGCCCCGCGTCTGCGCCCGGGCCGCGCCGAAGCTCAGCGTCGCTACACCGACGTGCTCACGCGTCTGTACCGGGCGATGCGACAGGTGTCGGGCTGCGAGGTCATCGTCGACTCGACGAAGCACGCGTCCTACGCGTACCTCCTCTCGACGATGGACAGCATCGACCTTCGTGTCGCCCACCTCGTGCGCGAGAGTCAGGGCGTCGCACACAGCTGGGCCAAGGTCGTCGCTCGCCCGGAGGTCACCTCCGGTTCCGACGACATGCCGCGCTACAGCCCGACACGGACCAGCGGAAAGTGGTGGACCTACAACGCGCTCCTCCACGGCATGGCCCCGCTGCGGACACCGCGCCGGCTCGTCCGTTACGAGGACGTCATCACCGAACCGCGCACCGCCTTCCATGACCTCGCCGATCTCGCCGGCCTCGACGCGGCCCCACTGCTCGACCTCGTCGGCGACGACTGGGTCGAACTCGCCCCGACACACACCGTCGCGGGCAACCCGTCACGCTTCCGGCACGGTCGCGTCGACCTGAAGCTCGATCGAGAGTGGATCGAGAAGATGCCGGCCAACGATCGCCGGCTCGTCACCGCACTCACCTGGCCGATGGCCCGCGCCTACGGCTACCGCGCCCGGAGGAACCCATGAACGACGTCACGGTCATCGTGCCGACCCGCAACCGGCCCGAGCTGCTGCGTCAGACACTGGCGGCGATCGCCGCCCAGGATCACGACGGCGTCGTCGGTGTGATCGTCGTGTTCGATCACTCCGACCCGGATCACACCCTCGAGACCGATGACGCGCTGCGTCCCGTCCGTGTGGTGGCGAACAACCGCAAGCCGGGCCTCGCCGGTGCACGCAACACCGGCATCGAGATGGCGTCGTCGACCTTCGTCGCGTTCTGCGACGATGACGACACCTGGGCGAGCGACAAGCTCCGGCATCAGATCGCCCGCCTCGATGCGGACAGTGACGC
>JAHDHM010000042.1:9658-15411 GCA_020631315.1 Acidimicrobiales bacterium | reverse complement strand
ACGCCTTCGCCGCCCTCCCGGCCGGCACTGTCGAGGGCCTGCTCGAGGACACCGACGCACTCACCGCCATCCTCACCGCACACGTCGTCGCCGGCGAGCTGCTCGCCGCGGACGTCCTCGCCGCAGAGTCGCTGACCATGCTCAGCGGCGACGTGCTCGTCCCCCACGTCGACGACAGCGGCGCCTCGCTCGGCGGCGCCAACATCGTCGCCACCGACGTGCTGGCGAACAACGGCGTGATCCACGTCATCGACGCGGTGATCATCCCCTGATCAGCCGTGTGACCCACACACCGGGTCCCTGACAGCGGAGCTCAGCAGCGCTGCTGTCCCTTCACTCCCCCAGGGGTCCACTCGATGCCCGCACCGGTCACGCCGGTGCGGGCATCGACGCGTTCGGGATGACGTCGGTCAGTGACGCCCGCGCAGGCTCATCCCGATCGTGTCGGGCGCAGAGTCCTCGAAGCCCATGGACCGATACAGAGGGCGGCCGGGCTCGTCGGCCAACAGATTGACCAAGGGTTCGCCGGGCGCCCGTCGGTCGATCTCGTCCAGCAGTGCCCGCAACACGGCCTTGCCGAGGCCGCGGCGCTGGTGGCTCGGCAGCGTCGCCATGTCGCAGATGTGGAAGTACCAGCCGCCGTCGCTCAGGATCCGCCCCATGCCCACGGCAGCGCCGCTCGAGCGTTCGACGACGTGGACGGCGTGCCATGCGCCGTCGATGCCGGCCTCGGCTTCGGCCCGCGTGCGAGCCGACAGACCCGCCGCACGTCGCAGCTCGAGGTACTCGTCGATCGAAGGTGGCCCGCTGCGCAGCTCGTACACGTCGTCATCCATCGACGGCAAGCTAGCTCGACGGTGTGACACCGAGCTGATGACCGTGTCCGGCGCACCAGTGACTGACCAGGACGTTTCGGGAGTGTTTCGACGATCGCGCCAGTGCGTTTCGGAGAACTGCACGATGCCTGACGCGTCAGGTCTGGGTCAGACAGCGTCCTGTACCTAGTCTTTCTCCGCCGGACGACCCTGTGTTCGGAGAGGGAGACAAGACAATGGGCGAGACAGCGTGGCTGTTGACGTCAGCTGCCTTGGTGCTGTTCATGGTGCCAGGCCTGGCGTTGTTCTACGGCGGCATGGTGCGCCAGAAGAACGTGCTGAACATGCTGCTCATGAACATGTACTGCCTGGGCGTCGTGCCCATGGTGTGGGTGTTCCTGGGCTATTCGATTTCGGGCGGGGGTGACGGCACGCTGATCGACAGCGTGCTCGGCAACTTCAGCGCCATCGGCCTGCAGGGCCTGGCCGACGACGACGCCGCCGTCTTCGCGTTCGGCCTGACCTTCGCGGTGATCACGCCGGCGCTCATCTCGGGCGCCGTCGCCGACCGCATGAAGTTCAGCGCCTGGGCCGTGTTCGTGCCGATCTGGTCGATCGTCGTGTACAGCCCGGTCGTCTACTGGGTCTACAAGAGCGACGACGAGTCGGGCGAGAAGGGCTGGATCCTCGACCTGCCGGCGCACGACTACGCGGGCGGTACCGCCATCCACATCAACGCCGGTGTGGCCGCACTCGTCCTCGTCGTCGTGCTCGGCAAGCGCACCGGCTGGCCCCAGGCCACCGGTCGCCCGCACAACCTGGTCCTGACCATGCTCGGTGCCGGCATCCTGTGGTTCGGCTGGTTCGGCTTCAACGCCGGTGCGGCCGGCGACGGCGCCACTGCCGGACAGGCGTTCCTCAGCACGTTCCTCGCCGGCGCCGCCGGCATGCTCGGCTGGATGGCCGTCGAGACCATCAAGGACAAGAAGGCCACCACCCTCGGCGCCGCCTCGGGCATCGTCTCGGGTCTCGTCGCCATCACCCCGGCCGTCACCTTCGTGGGCAACCTGGCCTCGATCCTCATCGGCCTGCTCGCCGGTGGCGTCTGCTTCCTGGCCGTCTCGCTGAAGTTCCGCTTCGGCTACGACGACAGCCTCGACGTGGTCGGCGTCCACATGGTCGGCGGCATCGTCGGTGGCCTGCTCATCGGCTTCCTCGCGGATGCCTCCGCCGGCCCCGACGGCGACTTCGAGGTCGAAGGTCTGTTCTTCGGCGGCGGCGAGCTGCTGTTCAACCAGATCATCTCGATGATCGCCGTGCTGGTCTACTCGGGTGCCGTCACCTGGGTGATCGCCAAGGCGCTCGACGCCACCATCGGCCTGCGTGTCTCCGAGGAAGCCGAACTCGAGGGACTCGACGTCTCCGAGCACGGCGAAATCGGTTACACGATGGACTGAACTCACGTTCATTCTCCACAGATGAGCTGAACGTCAGGCGGGCCGGGACTTTCCGGCCCGCCTTTCATCTACGACGACCAGCCGCGACACTGTGTGCCGTGCGCGGCCGGCCAACCCCCATGAGTCGACGATGAACGACACCGAACGCGATGTGAACCCGGACTCGGGCCGCTGGGTACGGACGATCGTCGTCTCCATGACCCTCCTCATCCCGGTGATCGCCGTGATCTTCGCGATCCGCGGCGAACAGCCCACGAGCGGCGAGACCGCGCCCGCCGTCACGACCGCGGCCCCGGCCACCACCGCAGCAACCACGGATGCAGCCGACGCCGACCCGTCGGCCGACGAGACGACGACCACGACCGCTGCCTCGACGACCACCGACGACGCGGCCATCGAACCCGCCGACGACGACAGCGACACCGCCGACAGCACTGCGGACACGACCGCGACGACCGCAGCGACCACCGAGCCCGAGGCTGCGCCCCTGGACGTCGACGCGGTGACCGTCCGAGCCGCCGTCCTCGGTGAGGACCCGGGCGACTCCGCAGGCCATGAGCTGGCCTCGGGCGCCGAACTGGCCCTCACCGGCGAGGTCGCAACCGCGGACGGCCGTACCTGGTTCGGCGTCGACGACGGCGACCGCGAGGGATGGCTCCCCGCCAGCGACCTGTCGTTCGCCACCACCACGTTCGACGATCGCTCCTGCGCCGACCTGCCCGACGAACCGGCCGCCGCTCCCCTCGCCTACCGCCCCGGCACCACCGACGGCGACCCGAACGGCGTCATGGCGATCGAGACCCACACGGCCGCACGTTGCCACCGGACGGTGCTCATCCTCGGCTCCCTGGACGGTGGAGAACTCGCCGAGGCCTTCCCCTCGGACCTCAGCCTCATCGACTTCGGTGGCCTGCTCCGCCTCGACCTCGACGAACCCGCACACGCCAGCGAGCTCGAGTTCCAGATGCTCGACGACGGCGCCGTGGTCGTCGACGCCACCCGCACCGCCGGGTCATCGCTGTTCATCGACCGAGGACCCTCGGTCGTCAACGTCTCCTTCCTGGCCAACCCGGCCCGGATCGTGGTCGACACCCAGCCGGTGTCCGAAGTGCGACCCGGCGTCGGCGGTGGCGTGGTCATCTCCTCGATGACCCTGCAGGACGTCGCCACCGCAGGCGACGGTTCCGCCGTGGTCGTGACCGGTTGGGCCCGGCTCCCGGCAGCCCTCGGCCAGATCGCGTTCCGCAACGCACCCGACGACGGCGACGAGCCGGGATCCGGGCTCGCCGAGGACATCATCTTCGCCGGCACGTCCGGGGTCGGTCAGGTCGAACGCTCCTGGTACTTCTACCGGACCGCGACCGGCGAGTCCGAGTGGTCCGAATACCGCTTCGAGATCTCCGGCCTCGATCCGGGTGTCTACGAGATGTTCCTCGGCCTCGGCGACGCCGAGATCCCCGACGGGGTCGACGAACCCGGGATCTACCAGATTCTCGACGTGCGAGAGCCGTGACCGACAACGGCGACCGGCCCACACCCGGGTGGCTGCAGGCCGCACGCGACAGCTGGACACACAAAGCGGCGCCCACCGTTCGCCGTCGAGCCCGGCCCCGGCCAGGAGTCGGTCTGGGACTACCCGCGACCTCCGTCGCTGGTCCCGGACCAACGTCGCGTCGAGGTCCGCCACGGCGACTTGCTCGTCGGTAGCACCACTCGCTCGCTCCGCCTGTGCGAGACCTCTCACCCGCCGACGTTCTATCTGCCGCTCGACGACTGCGACCTCGACGTGCTGACCGTTGTCGACGGTCCCTCGTCGTTCTGTGAGTGGAAGGGCCCTGCCCGCTACTGGACCGTCCCGGGGGCGGGTCGCGCCGTCGCATGGGACTATCCGACGCCGTACGACGAGTACGCCGGCATCGCCGAACACGTCGCCTTCTACCCCGCGCTCGTCACCTGCACGGTCGACGGCGAGCACGTGCGGCCGCAGGCCGGCGGCTTCTACGGCGGCTGGATCACCGACGACGTGGTCGGCCCCTTCAAAGGCGAACCCGGCACCAACGGCTGGTGATCATTCTGCTGTACCCATGAGCGCCGACTGTGTCCGTGAACGCCGTCAGTCGGCGCGTCCGAGGGAGTCGTTCACGGTGTCTCGCACCGAGGTGCGCTGGACCTCTTCGCCGATGACCATCTGCGACTCGGCACGGGCCGCGGCGAAGATGCCCTTGGCCATCAGCGAGGACTCGGCCTTGCGACGCACGGCGTAGATCTCGGCGCGGCTGGTGTGCACGGTGGCGTCGTCAGGCGCTGCCGCTGCGGCGAACTCGATGAGCTGACAGGCGATGCGCAGGTCACCTGCCGTCGCCGCAGCTTCGGCTCGTGCCACGAGCGTCTCGACCGAGCCGGCGAGCGCGACGATCTCGGCGCCGAGCGCTGCATCCGACGGCGGCTTCAGCCGAGCCGGGTTGCCGTCCCACCAGCCGCCGTAGAGCCGCCAGATGTTGCGGACCACGAACTCGGGCTCGTCGTACAGCGGACGAAGGTACGGCAGGTCGAGCAGGCTCTGATCGACGCCGACGGTCTGCTGGATCGTGTCGAGCGTCTCGCCGGCGTTCATGGCGTCGACGACGTCGCGGACGAGGTCCTCGAGGGTGCCGGCGATCGTCTCGAGCACGCCGGCGATGCGCTCCGACCCACGGATCGGCAGGCCGTGCGCGGGGACCAAGAGCTCTGGCCCCTTGGCGACCATGGCCCGTAGTGCCTGGGCCCATTCGAGCGGATAGCGCTGCACCTTCTGGGGGTTGCCGCAGTTGGGGAAGTTCCAGATGACCAGGTCACCGGCGGTGATCATCTTGCGTTCGGGCAGCCAGGTCCACGTGTGGTCGTCGGTCTCACCGAGCGCGTGGTGATGCTCGAAGGTGACGCCACCGATCGTCTCGGTGTGGACCCCGTCGTACTCGGCGTCCACACGGAGTGTGCCGTCGGGGACGAACGAGCGGCCCGCACCCATCCCGACCTGACCGAGCGACGACTTCGGCACGCCGCCGAACTGGCGCAGGTTGATGGCCCGGTTGTACCCGTCGGTGTCGGCGTAGCGGTCGAGGCGACGGTTGACGGCCTGATGACCGAACACCCGCGGGCCGTCGTGACCGCGGCTCGACGCGTCGGCGGCGAAGCAGCGGCTGCCGCCGACGTGGTCGACGTGACCGTGGGTGTAGACGATCGAGTGGATCGGCGCCGTCGACCAGCCTCTCAGGGCCTCCACGACCTTGTCGCCGGTGTTCGCGGCGCTCGTGTCGAACGAGACCAGGCCGTCGCCCGTGTCGACCGAGACGACGTGGCTGAACGACTCGACGATCGACACACCGTCGGCCAGTTCACTGAGCTCGTTGCTGATCCGGTTCGGCGGCTCGTGGGCCACACCTGAGTCGATGATCTGGTCGGACAGGTCCAGCGGATGTGCGGTGCTCACCGCCACATGGTG
>JAHDHM010000042.1:0-9558 GCA_020631315.1 Acidimicrobiales bacterium | reverse complement strand
GCGTGTCCGTATGCGTGGCTGTGGCGGATGATGAACTCCTTGCGGGGTTCGACCGCCGCACCCATCATCACCGAGAACGCCCGCTCGGCGGCCTTGGCGTCCTCGAGGGTGATGCGACGCAGCACACGAGTGGCCGGGTCGAGGGTGGTCTCGAGCAGCTCGCCGTCGTCCATCTCGCCGAGGCCCTTGAACCGGGTGACCCGCGGGTTGCGGCCCTTCGACATGAGCTCGTCGACGAAGGCGTCCTTCTCGGCCTCGGAATACACGTAGGTCTTGGTCTGGCCTGACGTGACCGAGTGGGTCGGCGGCTGGGCCGCATAGACCCGGCCGGCGTCGAGCAGCGGACGCATGTAGTGGTAGACGAGGGTCAGCACGAGGCAGCGGATGTGGCTGCCGTCGACGTCGGCGTCGGCCAGTAGCACGAGGCGCTCGTATCGGGCCGATTCGAGGTCGAAGTCACGGCCCGAGCCCGCACCGATGGCGGTGAACAGCGCCGCGGCCTCGGCGTTGTCGACGACGGCCTTCGCGGGGCCCTTGCCGGCGTTGACGACCTTGCCGCGCAGCGGCAGCACGGCCTGCCACGTCGAATCACGGGCACGCTTTGCCGGACCCGCAGCAGAGTCGCCCTCGACGATGAGCAGCTCGCCACCGGGATGCACCCGGCAGTCGGCCAGCTTGTCGGGCATGCCGGAGTTGCCGAGGGCAGCGGCACGGCGCCGTGTGTCGAGCGCCTGCTTGGTGCTGACCCGGTTGACGACGGCCTCGACCACCTTGTCCATCAGGGCCTTCACGTGGACCTTCGAGCCACGCTGTTTGCCCGACAACCACTCGGTCAGCTCGTTCTTGGCGACCTCGTAGACGATCTTCTGGATGTCGGGGGTGCCGAGCTCACGCTTGGTCTGACCACGGAACTGCGGCTCTGGGAACGTGGCCCGGATGACGCAGACCAGGCCCTCCTGGACGTCCTCCTTCTGGGCCTTGCCGTTGTCCTTCAGCTTGCGCAGCTTCCGGGGATCGGCGGTCTTGATGAGGTCGTTGACCGCGAAGGTCAGGGCCCGTTCGAAACCGGCGACATGTGTGCCACCGTCAGGAGTCGGGATCGTGTTGACGAAGCTGACGATGCGGGTGTCGTAGTCGGCCATCCACCGCAGGGCGATGTCGACCTCGCAGTGACGTTCGACCTCGGTGAGCTTGCCGTCGACCGGGACCTTCTCGGTGAACGTGCCCGAACCACCGAGACGCACGATGCCGGTCACCTGGCTGCCGTTGCCGGACAGGTGGTCGACGTAGTCGGACAGGCCGCCCTTGGAGACGAACTCCTCGGGCCGGCCCGAGGCACCCTTGCGCTTGTCGGTGAGGCGGATCTTGAGACCGGGCACCAGGAAGCACACCTGAGCGACGCGCTCACGAGCCTCCTCGTAGGAGACCGTGGCCTCGGGGTCGAAGATCTCGAGGTCGGGCCAGAAACGGACACGGGTGCCCGTGCGGCTCGTCGGGACCTTGGCGACCTTGTCGAGCTTGTGGCCGGCCTTGAACCCACCGCGGCTGCCGAACTGACCGGCGACGCGCTCGTGGAACGACAGACGATGGGTGGCACCGTCGCGGTTCACGTCGACGTCGAGCTTGGTCGACAGCGCGTTCACCACCGAGGCACCGACGCCGTGCAGACCACCCGACGCCGAGTAGGCGCCGTTGCCGAACTTGCCGCCGGCATGGAGCTCGGTGAACACGACTTCGAGGGCCGTGACCTCGCCGTGCTTCTTGCCGATCGGGATGCCACGGCCGTTGTCGACGACCTCGTAGGAGCCGTCGGCGTGGAACGTGACCTCGAGCAGGTCACAGTGACCTGCGGCGGCTTCGTCGACACCGTTGTCGATGATCTCCCACAGCAGGTGGGTCAGACCAGCGGACCCGGTGCCGCCGATGTACATGCCGGGCCGTTTGCGGACCGCGTCGAGACCTTCGAGGACCTCGATGGAGCTGGCGTCGTACGTAGTGGTGTTCGTCATCGCGAGATCGACTCCTGGTCGTTCATGCGGAACTCGCCGATGGCGAGGGGACGGAAGCCGAGGTCGCTGGCCGAGCCGTCACGGCGTGTGGGTTCGAGTTGCAGGCCGACCGGTGTCGGGTCGGGCTTGCGAGGATCCTCGTCGGACGCGGCGATGGCCGCGAGTTGGCGGTTCTTGCCGACCCAGCCATAGGCCACGACGGTCTCGAAGCCCTTGAACTTCACGACCCGCACACCGCCGGTGGCGCGACCCTTGGCGGGGATCTCGGCGCCGTCGGTCACCTTGGTGCTGCCCTCGTCCGTCACGACCACGACGACGGTGCCGTAGCCGATCGGACCTGCGGCCACGACGGTGACGCCGGACCTGAGCTTCATACCGGCGACGCCGCCGGCGGCGGCGCCCTGGGTCGAGATGCCCTCGGCACCGGTGCGCAACACCTGTCCGTCCGACGCGATCATCGCGACCTCGGCCTCGTCAGCAGCGTCGAACGCAGCGACCACGCGGTCGTCGTCCTTCAGGCCGATGATCGGGTTGCCGATCCGGGTGCCGGTGATGGTCTCGGGGGCGACTCGCTTGGCGACGCCGTTGCGGGTGACGACGGCCATCGGCACGGTCGGGGTGCCGGTCATGCCGACCACTCGCTCACCGCGACCGAGGGAGAACATCTCGGTCACCGACGCACCACGGCTGCCCCGAGCCATCTCGGGGATGTCACGCACCCGCACCGACAACAGGCGTCCACGGTCGGTCACTGCGTACACGGAGGCAAAAGCGGTGGTGGCCACGATCGACGCCAGCACGTCGTGGCGGCCGGGCTTGGCCTGGAACTCGACGTCAGGTGACGTGCGCCCCAACAGACCCGACGTGCTGAGCGTCACCATCGCAGGAACGTCGGTGTCCGAGGCGTCGGGCGCCGGTGCAGTGGGTGTGTCGTCGATCACGACCAGGTCGTCGGCGTTCACGATCGTCGTGCGACGGTCAGAGCCGAAGGCCTCGGCGACGTCGTCGAGCTCCTTGCCGACGATGGTCCGACGCCGGGTCTCCGACGCGAGGATCTTCTCGTACTCGGCGATGCGGGCCCGCACCTCCTCGAGCTCCTCGACCAGCTTGGTGTACTCCAGCGCAGTGAGGCGCCGCAGCTGCATGTCGAGGATGTGGTTGGCCTGGATCTCGCTGAGCGCCAACTGCTCCATCAACGCCACCCGGGCCTCGGGCACGTCGGCTGAACCGCGGATGATGCGGATCACGAGGTCGATGTTGTCGAGCGCGATGAGCAGGCCCTCGAGGATGTGCTCGCGGGCCTTGGCCTTCTCGAGACGATGCTCGGTGCGGCGGACGATGACCTCGAGCCGGTGCTCGACGAAGTGGCGGCACAGGTCGTACAGGCCGAGGGTCGTCGGCACGCCGTCGACCAGGGCCACGTTGTTGATGCCGAACGACTCCTCGAGCGGCGTGAGTCGATACAGCTTCTGCAGCATGGCGTGGGCGTTCACACCGGACTTGCACTCGATCACGAGACGCATGTCGTTGTTGCGGTCCGACAGGTCGTTGGCCGAGCTGACCCCGTCCAGACGTCCCGCCTTCATGAGCTCACGGATCTTGCCGAGGACACGCTCGGGGCCGACCATGTACGGCAGCTCGGTGACGACGATGGCCTGACGCTGGCTCGAGATCGGTTCGATCTCGGCGCGGGCCCTGATGCGCACGGTGCCGCGGCCGGTGGCGTAGGCCTCGGCCACCGCACCGTCGTCGACCAGGATGCCGCCGCTCGGGAAGTCCGGCCCGGGCACGAGCGCCATGAGCTCCTCGACCGTCGGCTTCGGACGTCGCTGGGTGAGGACGAGACGGACGGCCTCCACCACCTCGCGCAGGTTGTGCGGCGGGATGTTGGTGGCCATGCCGACCGCGATGCCGCTGGCGCCGTTGACCAACAGGTTCGGCAGCTTCGCCGGGAGGCAGACGGGTTCGTCACGTTCGCCGTCGAAGTTGGGGACGAAGTCGACCGTGTCCTCGTCGATCTCGTCGACCATCGCCATGGCCGCAGCCGTCAGACGAGCCTCCGTGTAGCGGTAGGCCGCAGGCGGGTCGTCGAGGCTGCCGAAGTTGCCCTTCGGGTCGACGAGCGTGACCGACATGGCGAACGGTTGGCCCATCCGGACCATGGCCTCGTAGATCGCGCCGTCGCCGTGTGGGTGGTACTTGCCCATCACCTCGCCGACGACACCGGCGGACTTGCGGAACGGCGTGCCCGGCCGCAGGCCGAGCTCGTTCATCACGTAGAGGATGCGTCGTTGGACCGGCTTCAGGCCATCACGGACATCCGGGATCGCACGGCTGGTGGTGACGGACAGCGCGTACGGCATGAACGAGTCGCGCATCTCGTCCTCGACGCTGATGTCGATGATGTTGCGGGCGATCTCGTCGGGCAGCTTGGCTCTCGGGGCCATCGATCAGGGCGCTCCTGGCTCGCGAAACAGGCGATTCGGTACCGATTCACGATACGACGAGGGTGTCCCGGAAGGGCGGACCCTCGTCGAACTTCTGTTCGATTTCGCTCCGGGCGGACCCCGAAACTCAGCTGTGCCGGTCCAGCTCGGCGAGCACCTCGGCTGTGTCAGTCCAGCTCGGCGAGTACCTCGGCTGTGTGCTCGCCGATCTCGGGGGCGGGGCCGCGCACGTGCGAGGTCGCGGTGCGCATCCGGAAGGGTGCGGCGACGGTGTCGAACGTGCCCGCCGTCGGATGCTCGACCGATTCGAAGGCGCCCGTCGCACGGACCTGCGGGTCGTTGAAGGCCTCGACAGTGTCGTTGATCGGCGCCCACGTGATGCCGTGCGCGTCGAGGGCCTCGCCCCATTCGGCCCGGGTGCGCTCGGCGAAGACCCGGTCGAGTTCGGCCATCAGCTCGCCGTTGCGGCGGAACCGTTCGACCGGCGAGTCGAACGGCGGCTCGTTCAGGTCGGGGCGCTCGATCGCGGCGCAGAACGCAGTCCACAACGCGGGGTTCGGGTTCGACATCTGGAACCACTTGCCGTCGGCACACTCGAACGGCTCGATCAGCGGCGTGACGGTCTGGTGCCGCGGACGCGAGACCGTGGGCTTGCCATCCGCCGCAGCGGTGGCGAGATCCATTGCGAGCGTCCACGTGGCGGTGCGCAGCAACGTCCCCTCGACGACCTGCCCCTCCCCTGTCATGTCGCGCGCACGCAGCGCCGCCATCACGCCTCCGAACAACGCGATGCCGGCCGTGTGGTCGCCCTGCCCGGGCCGGAAGCGTGGAGGGCCGCCGTCGGGACCGGCGATCGAACCCTGCAGACCCGACCGGGCGAAGAACGCGGTGGTGTCGTAACCGAGACGCGACGCCTCGTCGCCCTCCTCCCCGTAGCCGCTGAACAGACCGATCACGAGGTCGGACTTCACGGCGAACAGGTCGTCGACGTCGAGCCCGTACTTCTGGCGTCGGTCGGGAACGAGGTTGGTGATGACGACGTCGCAGGTGGCGGCGATCCGCAGCGCGGTGGCCGCGCCGTCGGGTGTGCCGAGATCGAGGGCGATCGACCGCTTCCCGCGGTTGGCGAACTGGAACGGATGGTCCGGGTTGACCTCGTCGGGCCCGAGCGCCGCCTGCCGCAGCCGGCCGCGCATGCTGTCGCCGGTCGGCGGCTCGACCTTGATCACGTCGGCGCCGAGGTCGGCCATCACCGCGGCCGCGCACGGCGCAGCCGCCCAGTTCGCGAGCTCGAGCACGCGGAGTCCACCGAGCGGATCCACCATCGCCCGCCCGGAGTCGCCGTCGAGCGATCCCTGTGTTCCCTGCGATTCGGCCATGGCTGCCCCCTGAGCGGAATGTAGTCTGGTCAGCTGTTGTCCGACGCCTCCCTGAAGGCGTCATCCACTCCACTTGGAGTTCGTCATGACCCGTCGTATCGAAATCGAGCTGACCAGTGACCGCGGTGACGGCACCTGGACCTGGCGTGCTGCCGGAGCCAAGCAGCCCAAGGGCACGCTCGACGCCTCCCTGCTCTACGACGGGGTGCAGCCCGGCGACGTCGTGCGCGCCGAAGCCGACTTCGCACTGAACGGCGTGTACATCGACGCCGTGATGCCGCCGAAGGCGCGCAGCGGCAAGCCCGCGGCCGAGACCATCGAGCTCATCGGCGGCACCTTCGAGGGTGGCGTGACCACCACGTGGAAGGAACGCAAGGGCCGCGGCGATCGCGACGGTGGCGGCCGCGGACGTGGCCGTGGTCGCGACGGTGGCCGCGGACGCGATGGTGACCGTGGCGAGCGCGGTGACGGCGAGCGCGGTCGCGGTGGCCGCGACGGCGAGCGCGGTCGCGGCGGACGCGACGGCGAGCGCGGTCGCGGCGGACGCGACGGTGGCGGCCGAGGCCCGCGCCGCGACGAGCGCCCGGATCGCCCGAAGCCCAAGCGCCTCCGTCCGGGCCGCGCCCATCGCAGCGCCTGGATCGAGTCGCTCCCCGAGGAGCAGCGCATCGTCGGCGAACAGCTCTCCCGTGGCGGCATCCAGGCCGTCCGCAAGGAGATCGAGACCCAGAACGAGAAGGCCGCTGCCGACGGCACCGACCCGATCGACGGCACCGCACTGCTCACCCTCGCCGAGGGCATGATGCCTCGCCTGCGCGAGGCCGAGTGGCGCGACCGCGCCGAGGCCGCCCTGGCCGACGTCGACGAGATCGACCTGCGCGACCTGCGTTCGGTCGTCGCCGCCGAGACGGCCCGTGATGCCGAGAGCCGTGAGCTCGCCGAGAGGCTGCGCACCGCCCTCAACGACCGAGTCGAGCGAGCTCAGACCGAGTGGGTCGAAGAGGTCACCTCGACGCTCAACGAGGGCCGCGTCGTGCGTGCCCTGCGCGTCAGCTCCCGCAGCCCGAAGGCCGGCGCCCAGCTGCCGCCCGAGCTCCTGCAGCGGCTCATCGAGGCCACCAACACCTCGGTCGATGCCGACACCTCGCAGCAGCGCCTCGCGACCGTCCTCGACGCCGTGAGCCGTTCGGTGGTGCGCCCACACTTCGTGCTCGAGCACGTCCCGGCCGAGCCGACCGACGAGCTGCTCGAGATGGTCAAGAAGGTGGCGAGCCAGCTGCCCGAGATCGCCGCCAAGTTCGGCGTGACCCCGTCACGTCGCCCTCGCCGCGGCAAGGGTGGCGCCAACAAGGGCGGCCAGAAGCCGCTGCCGCCGAAGCCCGAGACCGCACCGGCGCCGGCGCCGGCCGCTGAGGCTCCCGCTGCCGAGGCTCCTGCTGCCGAAGGCACCCCAGAGGAAGCGCCGACCACTGAGGCACCTGCTGCCGAGGCGCCCGTTGCTGCTGCCGAGGCGCCCGAGGCTGCACCCGCCGTCGAGGAAGCCGCTCCTGAGGCTCCGGCCGAGGAAGCTGCCGCCGAGGAAGCTCCTGCTGAGGCTCCGGCCGAAGAGGCTGTCGCCGAGGAAGCCGCTCCTGAGGCTCCCGCCGAGGAAGCCGCTGCTGAGGCTCCGGCCGAAGAGGCTGCCGCCGAGGACGAGGCTCAGGCGTAGGTCGAGTCGGGCCCGTTCACGGGCTCGCTGCCAGCGGGGCGTTCGTCCCATTCAGCACCGCAGGCCGTGCATCGGCACAGGTCGACGCGCTCACGGTGCAGATAGAGACGATGCACGGCTGCACCGTCGCATCCATCGCACTGTTTCGTCGTCATCGCCGCACCCATGCAACTGGAATCGACGCGTCGGGCGCCGGGGTTGAGTGGATTCTCGACGAATTACCGGTGATGGCCCATCAGTGGGCGGCCCAGGCCGCCGGCCGGCCCTGCCCCTCGATCGTGACCCGTTCGCCGCGCCGGTTCGCGGGGAGGTAGTCGGCAACGGCATGGTGCTGCACGGCCCGGTTGTCCCAGATGACGATGGTCCCCGGCTCCCAGCGCACGCGACAGTGGAGTTCGGGACGGCGGGCGATGTGGTCGTAGACCATCGTGAGGATCGCCTCGGACTCGAGTGCGTCCAGGCCGACGAGGTGCTCCGTGAACGCCTCGTTCACGTGCAGGATCGGTTTGCCCGTGACCGGGTGCGCGACGACGACAGGGTGGGTGCACGAGGGGTAGGTCTGGCCCGGCTGCAGTTCGATGCCGTACCAGCGGAGGTCTCGACGTCCGTCGTGGAATGCCTCGAGTCCGAGCAGGAGATCCTGGATCGGTGCAGACAGCGTCGTGAAGGCCCGGTGCATGTCGGCGAAGACCGTGTCGCCACCGACGGGCGGCGCTTCGAGGAGCCGCAGCAGCGATGCCGCCGGTGGGTTCTCGTCGCACGACACGTCGCTGTGCCAGCGTCCCCCGTTGACGCGTCGGGTCGCCTCGCCTGCCGTGACGGTGAAGATCTCCTTGTCACCCTTGGCGTCGGGATGACGCTTCGACGGATGCACGTGCAATGGCCCGAAGCGGCGGCCGAGCTCCTTGTGCGTCGCTCGGTCGACGTCCTGGTCACGAACGACGACCACCCCGTGGTCCCACAGCAGCTGCACGAACGCGTCGGCGTCGTTCCCTGGAGCAGCGAGGGCCCTCAGGTCGACGCCGTCGACCTGGACGCCGAGATGAGGGGTGAGCGGGGTGATCTGCACGGCCACACTCTGGCATCCACGGCTCGCCTGGACCGAACAGCTGGCCGAGGCTCGCCCGGCACGGGCCGGTTATGGTCGCCGCCATGGCAGTCGACTTCCACACCGAAGGTCACGTGGCCGTGTTCACCTTGAACCGCCCGGAGGCCCGCAACGCCGTCAACGAGACCGTCTCGGCGGAGATGGAGGCCCATCTCGACGCCTTCGAAGCGGACCCGTCGCTGTGGGTCGGGATCATCGCCGGCACCGGACCGGTGTTCTGTGCCGGCGCCGACCTGAAAGCCGTGGCCGAGGGCCGGAACATCATGACGAAGCGAGGCGGCTTCGCCGGCCTGGTGAAGTACCCACGGACCAAACCGATCATCGCCGCCGTCGACGGCCCTGCACTCGCCGGTGGCATGGAGATCGCCCTGGCCTCCGATCTGATCGTCGCGTCGACCGATGCACGGTTCGGCATCCCCGAGGTGAAACGCTCGCTCGTGGCCGCAGCGGGCGGCCTGTTCCGAGGACCGAGGGCACTCCCCCGCAACATCGCCATGGAGCTCGCACTCACGGGCGATCCGATCTCCGCCGAACGAGCTGCGGAGCTCGGCCTCGTCAACGAACTGTGCGAGCCGGGCCAGGCCATGGACCGGGCGATGGCGCTCGCGGCCCGGATCGCCGCCAATGCGCCCCTGGCGGTGCGTGAGAGTCGCAGTGTGATCATCGAGGCGGAGTTCGCCGACGACGACACCGCCTGGCGTCTCAGCAACGAGTCGATGCGCCGCCTCGCGGCGACGGATGACTTCCGCGAGGGCCCTCGAGCCTTCATCGAGAAGCGGGCCCCGAACTGGACCGGATCCTGAACGGAAGTACTGCAGAGCCCGTGTTTCCGGGGTTCTCGCACCCAGAGCAACCATCGACATGAGGTCGAGGAATTGTTCTGAACAATCTTCGGATCGGGGTTGGT
>JAHDHM010000457.1 GCA_020631315.1 Acidimicrobiales bacterium | reverse complement strand
GGACGGAGCTCGCGCAGCATCGCAGAGACGACGCCTCCGAGTGCGATGCCTGCGGCCAGGATCAGACCGGCAACAATGAGGCGCTCCTGGTCGGGATGCGCACTGACGATCGCTTCGACGAACCGGGCGAGTCCGTAGAACTCGACGCCCGTGGACGTCCCGGCGAGAACCGCGAGGACGGAGATCCCCACGACCTCTCGGGGCGCCGCCCGACGAATCAGTCTTGCCGAAGCGATCAGCGTTCCGGCGCGACCGCTGGTGGCGGCCACGTTCAGTCGGTGAGGATGCCCCGCTGCCGCATGTCCGACAGCAGGTCGTCGATGTCGGCCTCGACGGTGGTCGAGTCGACCTCGAATTCGGAAAGGCACCGAGCAACGATCGCGTCCCGGTCGTCACCGTCTCGAAGCGCCTCCCACACGATCGTGCCGACCGGGTTGAGCCCGAAGTACAACTCCGACTCGACGTCGAGCAACACGGTGTCACCGTTGGGCAGCTTCGTGCTCACGATGGATTCGGCAAGGTGCATGAAGACTCCTCGGTCGCCTCGTTCGGGACCACACTAGTGCTGGGTGTTCGCCGACCCATCTGGAGAACGACTCATGGTCGGCGTGGCTGATCGACCTAGCCTCTACCACGGTGGAAATCATCATCACCGATGACCCTGGTCGACGCGATCGTGTCGAGGCGATCACTCTCGCGATTGCTTGCCGAGTGCTCGTTCGAGTGACCTCGTTCCGTCGCGCCGGCCGAATCGCCGCTGCCGCCCCCCGTGCTGATCGCGATCCTGTCGTGTTGCCGGCCGAACGGCACTTCCGAGGCGCCGGTGCCTGTCTGGCCCGTTCCCTGGCACGGGCGACGTATCTGCAGCGCCGCGGGGTGTCGAGCGACATCGTCGTCGGGGTCCGCGCCGGGGATGGCGCCCTCGATGCCCATGCGTGGCTCGAGCCGTTCGATGATGCGGCGGACTACGCCGAGCTCGAGCGGCACATCCGTGAGTGAGCCTGGCCGCGGCGGTCTGTCGCTCGGTCCGAGGGGTGCGGTCGCCCCCGCCGCTATGCCATGGCGCGGGTCAACGGGTGCTGTGGTCGACACCCCATTCGGGGAGTTGCACACCCAGGGTTCGGCGTGGGTCGCTCAGTCGAGCGGGGTCACCATCGGAATGATGGGGAAGGCGTTCGTCGCGGGTTCTGTGACTCCGCTTGCTGCTGAGGCGCTCCTCGACGTCGCCTCGCAGGGCTCGGCCGCCTGGGGGCGGCTGAGTGGGTCCTTCGCCGCAGTCGTCGTCAGACCGAGCGGCGTCGAGGTCATTCGTGATTGGGCAGGCACGACGCCGATGTACGTCGCGGTGGCGGGTTCCCAAACCGGCGTCGCATCGGAGCCGGTCGCTGCGGCACTCGCCGCCGGCCGAACGGTGGATGTCGATACTGAGGCGCTCGATGCCTACCTCCGTGCTGAACCAACCGGTCCGGACCGCTGTTACCTCGCAGGTGTCCGTCTGGCGCGTCCCGGGTCAGTCACCCACGTCCGAGCTGATCGGCTCTGGAGCGAGCGTTCGACGCGATTGGCCGAGGTCGAATCGAACCTCGAGATCGTGGAGGCTGCGCTCGAGCGGTCCGTGCGACGATTGCTCACCGATGGATGCTCGGCAGCGTCTCACTTGAGCGGCGGGGTCGACTCAGGCGTGATCGCAGCGACGCTCGCCCGGCTCCGCCCTGGGGCCACCCTCGTGAGCCATCGCGTCCTCGGCGACGACGCGTGGGATGAGCTGCACATCGCTGGGCCAGTCGCCACCTACCTCGATGCGCGACACATCGTCGTCGAGCTCAAACCGCAGCAGATCGCGGAGTTCTCGGCCGATGACCTGCTCGCTTGCGGGCCGTTGCACCCGACGTTCTGGCTCTCGGGCCGAACGATCGAGGCAGCGGCGGCCTCGGGTGCGTCGAAGGTGCTGACCGGCCACTTCGGTGACGAGCTCCAGACCATGGGCGCGTCGCCGCTCACCACAGCGGTGTGGGATGGTGATCTCGGTCTGATCGCTGGCCTCGCCCGGGACAACGATCGCCAACGACCGGCGCTGGGTGACCTTCGGACCATCATCCGCGCCGTCGGAGGGCGACTCGTCCATGGAAGAAGCACCAGCGAAGTCGTCCAGTCCATGGTGGATCGCCGGTTCGCGATCCAGCAGACGTTCACATCGCTCGATCGACTCGCTGCGCTGCGTGGAACCACCGTCGGCTTTCCGTTCGCCGACCGAGAGCTCGCTGCAGCCCTCACGTCGCTGGCCGCCAGGGAGCGGAACCGGCCGGGCCGCTCCAAGGCGGCGCTCCGCGACCTGTTCGATCACCGGATGCCCGACGAGTGGCAAGACCCGATGAAGGCGAGTTTCATCGACCTGCCGGGGCGGGCGCTCGACGGTCCTGAGCTCGGGCGGGACGGCTGGCCTGCGCTTCGCCGTCGGTGGGCCGCCCAGTGGGTGCAGTTGATGGAGGCACAGTGGGGATC
>JAHDHM010000041.1 GCA_020631315.1 Acidimicrobiales bacterium | reverse complement strand
CCATCGCGTGAGTGGACTGCGGGGTGAGGCCGAGATGGCCCATCACCGGGATCTCGGCGTCGACGAGCGCTCGAACCACGGGCACGCGCTTGGTGCCGCCCTCGATCTTCACGCACTGACCGCCAGCCCGGATGAGCTGCGCGGCGTTCTGGATGGTCTGCTCGACGGACACGTGGAAGCTCATCCACGGCATGTCGGCCACGATGAGCGCGCCGGGCTTCGTTCGAGCAACAGCACCGATGTGGTGGGCCATGTCCTCGACCGTGAGCTGCAACGTGTCGTCGTAACCGAGCACGACCATGGCGACCGAGTCGCCGACGAGGATCATGTCGACCTCGGCCTCATCCGCGATGCGCGCCGACGGTGCGTCGTAGGCGGTGACCATGACGAGTGGTTCGGATCCCTCCGAGACCTTCGTGGCCCGCACGGCCGGGACCGTGTTGGCTCGCTTGCGAGGCGCCGACTCGGTGGTCGAGGTGGTGCTGCTCATGGGGTGCTCCCTTCAGGAACGCGATCGAGTCCGCGGTTGTCGAGCAACCGGGGGCGGCCCACCTGGGCCGCGATGATGAGGCGTGAGTCGGCATTTGCCGTCTCGACCTCGTCGAGGGTGTGGGGGTCGACGACGGCGGCGTAGTCGAGGGTCGCCAGCGGTTCGTCGTCGACGAGCGCGGTCATCAGCGCCGACAGCTTCGGGCCGCTGGTCTCACCGTCGGCGAACGCGTCGGCGGCGGCGTTCAGTGCTCTGGACAGCACGGTGGCGGCGGTTCGCTCGTCGGCGGTCAGGTAGACGTTGCGGCTCGACATGGCGAGACCGTCGTCCTCACGGCGGATCGGGCAGCCGACGACGGTGACGGGGATCGACAGATCGGCCACCATGCGGCGGATGATCTGGAGCTGCTGGTAGTCCTTCTCCCCGAAGTAGGCCCGGCACGGACCGACGATCGAGAACAGCTTGGTCACGACCGTGGCCACGCCGGCGAAGTGCTCGGGGCGGGTCGCGCCTTCCCAACGGCCGGCGAGCGCGTCGACGGTGATGACCGTGGCCATCGGTCGGGGGTACATCTCGTCGACGGTCGGCACGAAGACGTGGTCGACACCGGAGGCTTCGCAGATCTCGAGGTCCCGATCGAGGTCACGGGGATAGTCCGACAGGTCTTCGTTCGCCGCGAACTGCAGTGGGTTCACGAAGATCGAGGCGACCAGCACGTCGCACCCGGGCCGGGCGGCTCGCATGAGCGAGGCGTGACCGTCGTGGAGGAAACCCATCGTCGGGACGAAGCCGACGGTCTGGCCGGCGGCGCGGGCCGTGTCGAGCACCTCGCGCAGCCCGGCGATGGTCGGGTGTGTCGTCGGGGCGGTCATCGGGTCGCCACCAGATCGAGTTCGCGGCCGGCGATGCGGGCCGCTCGTTCGGCGAGGGCCAGGTAGGCCTGTCGTTCGACGTCCGGGAGTTCGGCGAGGTGCCGTTCGATCGTGTCGACGTCGCCGCGTGCGGCCGGCCCGGTCAGGCCGTCGCGGACGCCGAGCGAGCGGACGTTCTCGATCGAGGCGGCCATCAGATCGAGGTAGGCGTCGATCGGCACGCCCAACTCGGCAGCGACGGCGTCGACCTGGCCGGCGAGGGCGACCAGGTGGTTCGAGGCGATCGCCGCGGCTGCGTGGTAGCGGGTGCGGTCAGCCGGAGCGATTCGGTACACCCGGTCGCTCAGTACGGCGGCCAGTGCGTCGGCGTCCCAACGCTCGTCGGCGTCTCGCGGCCCGTCGACCGCCCAGGCGACGCCGTCGATCAGGCGCTGCGTGCCGGTCTCGGCGTCAGGCAGCGTCATCAGCGGATGCAGCGCACCACGTCGGGGGTGTGGTGCCAGCACGTCGGCTGGGAGCGACCCGGCGAGGTGGATGACCAGGGTCGACTCGACGGGCGCGACCGCAGCGGCGACGTCGGCGATGGACCCGTCGGGCGTCGCGATCGCGAGCACGTCGGTGTCACGGGCGGCGTCGACGAGGTCGTCGCCGCGGGCGATGAAGGGGTGGAGGTCCCACCCGTGATGTCGAAGGGCTCCAGCGAGCGAGGTTCCCGCTCTTCCGGGCCCGATCACACGGAGGTGTGGCACGGTCGGTTGTTCTTTCTTGGATCCGGCCCCGAAGGTGCCGGTCACTGACAAGAACGATATTCGGTGGCGTTTGGTTCCACCAGGGCGATGTCGGACGGCGGTGTATTGCGCTCCCGGCCATGTGGAAGAACGGATTGGTTCCACCAGGGCGATGTCGGACGGCGAGGAACTGCGCTCCCGGCCATGTCGAGAGAAGAGTTCAGTTCCACCAGAGCGACTCGAAATGACCCCGGACGCGACGGTGCCCCGGCTCCGAAGAGCCGGGGCACTCGTCTCATGAGGTCGTCGCCCGAGGTGGGGCCAGGCGACGCCTCAGATCACTCGCTGTCAGCGTCGGTGCTGAAGCGGTCGTACACGCCCGGCCAGAAGCGGTCGCGAGCGGCCCAGATGCCACCGACACCGAACTTGATGACGAGGATGGCGCCGAGGGAGGCCATGACCGTGGTGAACAGGGTGTCGACGATGTCCTGGGCGATCTCGATCTGGTCGAGGGCGGCGAAGCCACCGATGACCCAGATACCGATCGTGACGACCTGCGTGATGATGTTGCCGTAGTCGAGGTGCGAGACGGCCGGGGCCACGAAGCCGCGGACGGCGTTGGCGACGGCGCCGGTGAGCACGACGATGATGAGGGCGACGAACACCTTCGGGATGAAGGCGAGCAGGTCGTTCAGCACGTCCTGGACGGCGGTGTCACCGAAGGCACCGATCGCCAGCTGCAGGACGATGATCATCACGGCGAAGTAGACGATCTTGGCCAGAAGGAGACCGGAGTCGGCCCAGCCGGCCCGCTCGATGTAGCCGCCGAGACCGCTGCGGTCGACGAGGCCGTCGAACCCGACTCGGGTCAGGACCCGGTGGACCAGCTTGCGGATCGCCTTGGCGATGAACCAACCGATGAGCAGGATCGCGAGCGCCCCGACCAACTTCGGGACGAATGCTGCGACGTCGGACCATGCATCTTCGATGCCTTCAGTGAAGCTCACTGCCAACATTGGGTGTCTCCTTCGTAGTGACTGTGTGTGCTCTTGCTGACGTGGCGGGATCCGGGAAAGTCGCGTCGAATTCTGAAAAAGTCCGAGTCGAGGACTTCTCGCGACTTTGTGCCGCGCTCACACGTCCTTTCTCCATGGACGCACTCGCACTGCCCTTTCGCCTCGGTCGGCGAACGTCAGCGGTGTGGTCGGTGCCCGTGACTCTCGTGAACTCGACTCCCTCCACCACGCCCGATGCCGGCGCCGTCACCCAGCCAGATCCGGCTCGCGACGATGCTGAGGATCTTCGACTGCTCGTCGCCGAGCATTCCGAGGCGATCTATCGGGTGGCGCTGTCGATCGTTCGTGACTCGGCCTTGGCCGAAGACGTCACGCAGGACACGTTGATCAAGGCCTGGCAGGCGCTGCCGTCGTTTCGTGGCGACTCGTCATTGAAGAGCTGGGTCCTGCGCATCGCCCACAACACCGCGATCAGCACGCTGCGCCGCCGTCGAGACGTCCTCCACGATCCGACCGAGATGCCGGAGCAGGTGACGGGTGAGACGGTGGAACAGCGCGTGCAGCACCGTGCAGCGCTCGCGGACTTCGAAGCGGCACTGGACAGGTTGGACGATCTCTCGAGGAGCATCGTGGTCATGCGGGAGCTCGAACACATGAGCTACGACGACATCGCCGAGGCCCTTGACATCCCCCTGCCCACGGTCAAGACCCGCCTGCTGCGTGCGCGCCGGACACTGGCCAATGCTCTGGGAGAGTGGAAGTCATGAGCTGGCGCCATCCCAGTCGCAAGCGACTCGCCGCCTGGCTCGAGTCCGGCGAGATCGACGAAGGTCTCGAACAGCACGTCGAGTCGTGCATGAAGTGCGCGGACGAGCTCGAGCAGATCGCCAGTGGCGAACTCTCCGTGGATGCCGGTCCGACGGCTCGTCTCGACGACGCTCTGTCGACGCTGCTGCAGCCCGAACCGGGTCTCGAGGAGCGGATGCGGACTCGTGTCGCTGCTTCGCTCCAGAACCGTGAAGACCTGGCCTTGATGATGTCGGTGTTCGGCTCCGGCGCACGGACCGCTCGGTTGCTCATCGATCCCCCGGAGCCGACGTGAACCGCCGGTGGCAGGGGCCTGCGCCGTACGAGAGGATGCTGCGATGAACGAGTGGATTGGTGCGGCGATCGCGGTTGCTGCCGGTTTCGCGGTCGGCGCGGTGCTGGCGGTGGTCGTGCGACGCATGCTCGGCGCCGAGAACCGGCCGGAGCTGGTGAAGAAGCTGTCGGAACCGCTGGCGAACCTGGCGTTCTGGATCGCCGTCGTCGTCGGTCTCATCACGGCGCTCGGCATCGTCAACCCGGACTCGCTCGACCAGCTGCCGCAGGATGCGGTCGACTTCCTGCCTCGCCTGTTCGCGGCGCTGATCGTGTTCATCGTCGGCAACGCTGCTGCGGGTCTCGCCGCTGGCGGTGTGTCCTCGGCGCTGGCACGTGCCACGCCGAGCGCCCAGAAGTACGGCCCGGTCGTCGTGCGCTCCGTGATCCTCGCGACGTCGGTGATCCTCGCCGCCGGTCAGCTCGGCATCGACACGACGATCATCAACCTCGCTGCCGCAGCACTGCTGTTCAGCATCGGTCTGACGGCGTCGCTGTTGGTCGGCCTCGGCGGCCGGACGGTCTCGAGCGAGGTCGCTGCGGCCCGTGCGCTGCGGTCGATGTTGTCGGCCGGCGATCAGATCACGGTCGGCGAGCTGACGGGCCGAGTGGCCACGGTGCACAGCACCGCCGTCGAGATCGAAGCGTCGGGTGGTGTCATCCACCTCGTGCCGAACTCCGAGCTGCTGGCCTCGTCGATCCAGATCATCCGCAGCGATGAGGGCTGAGCGAGTCGCCCGGATGCTCCCGCACGATGCGTCGCAGGTCAGTCGTCGCCGGTGGCGACCGGACGGGCATCGTCGTTCGACCACTGCGACCACGATCCTGCGAACAACCGGGCGGTGCCGAGACCGGCACGCTCGATGGCCAGGATGTTGTGGCACGCGGTGACGCCTGACCCGCAGTAGGCGATCACCTCGGTGTCGTTCGTGACGCCGATGGCTTCGAAGTCGGCCCGGAGTTCCTCGGCGGACTTGAACGAGCCGTCGACGACGTTGTCGGTGACGGGGCGGACCTTCGCTCCGGGGATGTGTCCGGCCTTCGGGTCGACGGGTTCCATCTCGCCTCGGTAGCGAGCCGCGGCTCTGGCGTCGATGATGACCGCGTCGCCTGCAGCGGAGAGGGCAGCGACCTCGTCGATGTCGACGAGCAGTTCGGTGGGCCAGTCGACAACCGTCCGTTCGACGGCAGCCCGCTCGGGCACGTCGGTGGTCAGCTCGCCCGTCCACGACTGCATGCCGCCGTCGAGCACGACCGCGGCTCGGCCGATGGCTCGCAGCATCCAGACCATGCGCCCGGCCTGCAGCCCTCCGTTGTCGTCGTAGGCCACGACTACGTCGCCGTCGCCGATGCCGAGCGCGCCCAGTTCCTCGGCGAATGTGGCTGGTGATGGGAGGGGATGCCGGCCAGCCTCGGGCGAGGGTGGGGCGGCCAGCACGGTGTCCATGTCGATGAACACCGCTCCCGGCAGGTGGCCCGCGTCGTAGGCGGCGCGGGCATCACGCCCGTCGAGATACCAACGCACGTCGCACCAGACGACGGTGTCGAGGTCGAGGAGGTCGCGCAGTTCGTCGAGTGTGGCGATGGGTGGCAGCGTGCTCATGAGGTGACCCGTTCCAGTGAGGCGGTCGTCGTGGCGGTTGCTCAGCCCTGGCCGAACATCATCATCCACTGCTCTTCGGTCTTGGGCCGGAACACGAAGTTGGTCTCGCGGGTCTGGCCCATGCTCGCCGAGCTGTGGAACGAGTAGCGGTGGCCCGGGAACAGGACGGCGTCGTCGGGCACCTTCGACAGCTTCCGATGCAGCGAGTCGTACATCTGCGAGGCATCGCTACCGGGGAGGTCGGTGCGGCCACAGCCGTCGAGGAACAGCGTGTCGCCGGCGATCAGGCTGCCGTTGACCAGAAAGCACTGGCTGCCGGGTGTGTGACCTGGCGTGTGGATGAGCTCGATGTCGATGTCGCCGACGGTCACCACGTCGCCACCGTCGTGGAGGGAGAGGTCGGAGTCCGACACGTGGGTGACCTTCTTGACCCACTCCGCCTCGTCACGCTGGACGTGGATCTTCACGCCCTGGAGTTCGAGCAGCGCCGCGACGCCCTCGATGTCGTGGCCCATCATCGAGCCACCCACGTGGTCCGGGTGGTAGTGGGTGGCCAGGACGCCGGTGAGCTTCATGTCGTCGGCCGCGAGGATGTCGAGCAGATCACCGACCGCATAGGCCGGGTCGACCACGACGGCTTCGCCCGTCGCTCGGTCGCCGATCAGGTAGACGAAGTTGACCATCTGCTGCGCCAGGCCGTTGTCCACGGCGAAGTCGCGCCCTGCGAGCAGCTGGCGGAAGTAGAAGCGGTCGTCGTCCATGCCGGTCATGCCTGACGATCGTAGGACGCAGGGTCCAATATGTTGCGATGCAGCGCCTGCGGTCGACCATGCTGAGTGTCCACCGCGCTCGTCTCAGGAGGCCCGATGCGTGATCGGATCCTGAGATTCGTCGTCTACGCAGGCGTCGGTGTGCTGACCGGTCTCGTGGTGGCGGTCGTCGAACTCGTGACGGTCGAGTGGCTGTTGCACGACGTGCTCGAAGCGCCGCTGTGGGTGCGCGTCATCACCCCGGGCGCAGGCCTGTTGTTCGCGGTGCTGTTCCTGCGCTGGGTCGGCAAGGGCATGTCGCCGGCGACGTCGGAGGAGTACATCGCGGCGTATCACGATCGTCGCCCCCGCATCCGCACCCGGGATCTGCTCGTGCGGCTCCCTGCCGGTGCCGCGACCGTCGGCGGCGGTGCTGCGGTCGGTCTCGAAGGCCCGTCGATCTACGCAGGTGCCGCGGTCGGTGCGTCGATCCAGACCCGGCTGCGTTGGCTGTTCCGCGACAAGGACAACAAGGCGCTGATGGTGGCGGGTGCGGCCGCCGGTGTCGCGGCCATCTTCAAGGCACCCGCGACCGGTGTCTTGTTCGCGCTCGAGTCGCCGTACCAGGGCGACGTCGCACGCCGAGCGTTGCTGCCGGCGCTGATCGCGTCAGCGGCCAGCTACGTCACGTTCGTCGCCTTCTTCGGCACGGGCGAGATCTTCGACGCCGACGAGATCCTCGGCTCGGTCGGCGGCGACGAACTGCTCGCGTTCGACCGCACCGAGCTGTGGGGCGCCGCCGTCGTCGGCCTGTTCGCCGGCGCTGGTGCCGTGTTGTTCACCCGCTTGCTGGCCCTGGCCAAGCGTGCGTCGACCGAGGTCATCTGGTGGCAGCGAGTCGCCGGCGGTGCGCTGCTGCTCGGCGGCCTCGTCCTGTTGACCGACTGGCTCTACGACGGCGAACCGCTCTCGATGGGGCCGTCCGCCGGCGAGTCGATTCTCGAATGGGTGCTCGAGCCAGGGCACGGCATCGGACTCTTGCTCGTGCTGCTCGCCATCCGCATGGTCGCGACGACCGTGTCGATCGGTGCGGGCGGCGTCGGCGGTGTGTTCATCCCGCTCGCCGTGTTCGGGCTGATCACCGGCCGCATTGTCGGTGAGCTCGTGGCCGACGAGAACGCGCTTCGGCTGTTCCCCTTCATCGGGCTCGCAGCCTTCCTGGGTGCGGGCTATCGCACTCCGCTGACGTCGGTGATGTTCGTGGCCGAGTCGACCGGCGCCACCGAGTTCGTCGTGCCCGGCCTCATCGCCGTGGCGGTGTCGCAGGTCGTCGTCGGCGGCGCATCCGTCTCGTCGTACCAGCGCGTGACCCGCTCGGGTCACCTCGAGCGTCGCTTCCGCCTGCCCGTCACGTCGGTGCTGCGGACCGATGTCGAGACCATCCCTCCCGACACCACGTTGAACGACTTCGTCTGGAACCACGCGCTCCGCCGCAAGGAGATGGTCGGCGTCGTGGTCGACGAGGGCCGCTACATCGGCATGTGCCAGGTGCCTGACGCGTCCGAGATCGAACGCGACAACTGGGGCTCGGTGCCCGTGTCGCGCATCATGCGTGCGGTGCGGCCGGCCCGGCTGTCCATGACCCTGCGAGAAGCGACCGCGGTCATGGAGGAGCAGGGGCTCGACAAGATCCCCGTCACCGACGGCAACGGCCAGTTCATCGGGGTGGTCACCGCCGACGACATCGTGCGGCTCGACGAGATCCTCGAAGAGACCAGCCAACCGTGAGCGACGAGCGCAGCCGGAGCGAGCTCGATGTGCTGGAGGCGATGGCGACCACCCGGGCCATCCGCCGCTACACCGACGATCCGGTGGACGAGGAGGACCTCGCCCAGATCCTGTGGCACGCCACTCGTGCCCCGAGCGGCTCGAACCGTCAGCCGACGCGTTTCCTGGTGTTGCGTGATGGTCCGAAGGCCACGCAGGCCAAGGCCCTGCTCGGCGAGGCGTTCCGTGACGGCTGGAACTCGAAGCGTCGCAGCGACGGCTACGAGCAGGGGAGCGGCATCGATCGCTCGTCACCCAAGGCCCGCATGGCCGCGACCATGCAGCACTACGTGGACCACTTCGAACAGATCCCCGTCGTGATCCTCGTGTGCCTCAACCGCTATCGCGAACCGGGCCCGTTCGAGGGCTCGTCGGTCTATCCCGCCTGTCAGAACCTGCTGCTCGCGGCTCGGGCACTCGGCTACGGCGGCGTGCTGACCGGGTGGCACGGCATGGTCGAACCACAGCTGCGCGAGCTGTTCGGCCTGCCCGATGAGACGGCCATCTCGGCCACCATCACGCTCGGCGTGCCCGCGGGTTCGCACGGTCCGGTGCGACGTCGTCCGCTGTCCGAGGTCGTCTACGACGACGACTGGGGCGCCGAGGCGTCGTGGGCCGTCGACCCCGACGGCACGAACTTCACGGCTGCCGGCCCGCCCAAGAGCTGAGTCGTCGCTCGGTTGCAGGCGGGTCGCTCAGCGGCCCTTGCCGTGATCGAGGCCGCGGATGGCGCCGCCGAGACGGACGAGCGGCGTACGGGGCGTCCATGGTGCTCGGCCGAGGAAACGCAGCTCGGCACTGGACTCGAGCGTGGTGTCGCGGCTGGTCACGAGCAGGACCCGACCGGCCGGCGAGGTGATGAGTTCGTCGAACGCTGGACCCGTCCCGTCGAGCAACGGCAGGGCGTCGCGCATCGACGCGGCGATCCACAGCGACCGCAGCGTCGGGTCAGAGCCGCCGACCAGTTCGCCGAACTCACCGTCTCGACCGATGACGAGGAATCGGGTGAGCGCACCGGCGATGTCGTCGATCTCTCGTTCGGCGACCCGGAGCTCTGCGGGCACGTCGAGGTCGGCTCGGCCGAGGGCCACCTTGTCGCCATCGGCGGCCGCGATCTCCATGGCGGCGGCCGTCGACGGGCTGGGCTCGGGCACGAGCTGCCACCGTTGGATGAACCGGGTGCACTGCTCGAGAGCCTGCGGATGGCTGACCACCGTGGCGCCCTTGAGGTCGCTGAGGGTCTTGCCGGCCGGGACGAACGCATCGAAACGAACGGCCACGTCGACCACGCCGCTGACCGTCACGGCCGCCGGTGCGTCGAGCAACGCCACCGCGGTTCGCTCGACCAGGCCTGACGCCGAGCTGGCGACCGGCACCACGCCCAGTCCGCCGGCGTCGGCGGCGGCGATCACCTCGTCGAACGACTCGACCGGCTTCGCCGCTTCGACGTCGGCGCCGAACTGGGCGAGCGCCTGGACGGCTGCTGACTCCGAGAACGTGCCGACGGGACCCAGATAGGTGACCTGCGGCAGCGACTCGTCGGCGACGGGGAGCGACAGGCCCTGCGGCCAGGCGTAGGCCTCAGCGACGCGGGCTCGGAGCAGTTCGACCATGTCGTCGATGTCGGAGTCGCAGCGCACCTCGAGGCGGATCACCACAGCTCGCTGACCGGTACGGACCACCTCGGACACGACCTCGCAGTTGCGAACCCGCCGAAGCTCGGCGACGACGGTCAACACACCGGAACCCGAGATCGACTCCGGCACGAGGAAGCGGACGTCGCGACGAAGGTAGGCGAGCCAGTCGTCGAGACGGGCATCGAGTTCGGGACCCGCGGCCACGTCGATGCGGCCGAGACCGAAGCGGGTGCGCGACGGCTTGCCGCCCTTGCCGAGACGTGCGGCGTTGGCGGCGCCGGGTCCGTCGAGCATCGCTGCGTTGCCTCGGTCACCGACCATCACCTCTTCGAGGGTGACGGTGGTGGGGCTGAGGTCGCGGATGCGGCCGACGCGCAGCGCATCAGGCCGTTCGGCCTGGGTGAGGCCGACGAGCTCGCCCGTGCGGGCATGGCGCGACAGTTCGGCCTTCTTCGCCTGCGCCGCGGCGATCGCTGCGGTGGCGGTGGCCTGAATGGTGTCGAAGAGGCTGCCGGAGAATCGGTCGCGGATGGCCTCGATGTGGGCGCCTGGATCGGCCGAGCGGTCGAGTGACATCACTTCGGTGAGTGCGTCACGCATCCGAGCTGCGTCGTCGCCGGACTGGCGTGAGGTGATGTGCGTCTGCTGCGACTCGGCCAGCACGTTGGTGGCCAGGCCGAGCAGGGTCTCGAACAGCGGCGTGCGGCTCTCCCACAGGTCGCGTTCGAGGTCGAGACCCGAGGCGGTGACTGCGTCGGCGAAGCCGAGCAGCGTCTGCTGGGCCAGTGTCTCGACGTAGGCCATCACGTCGTCGTGACGGTCCGGGTCGACGTGCTTCACGATGCCGCCGGCGTCGTTCACCGCGTCGACGAACCAGGTGATGTCACCTTCGGCGGGTGGTGCCACAACGATCGTCTGACCGTCCATGGTGCGGACCAGCGGGCTGAACAGCGGGTGGCTGCCGAACACGATCTGCCCTGGCTTCGCTGCAGCGTGCATGTCGTCGAGCGCAGACCGCATGGCCGACGAGATGTCGAACACGATCGCGTCGTCGGCCATCTGCGGGAGCAGCCGTTCCGCGAGTGCGCGGACGCCGGCTCGGGGGACGGCGAGGCACAACGCAGTGCCGGGTGTGGCGAGGACCGCCGGGTCGAGCCCGTCGAGATCGGTGACGGTGGTCCGCTCATCCGCGAGCTCGGCGAACCCGTCGGCGTCGAGTCGGCGGTCGACCAACACGAGGCGTTCGACGTCGAGCGTCGAGAACAGGTGCTGATGCAGCCAGCGCCCCATGCCCGCGGCGGCGCCCACGACGACGAGTTGGCGGGGCGCAGTCACGGGTCCGCAGGGTATCGGCCGCCCAGATTGCGGTCCGTCCGATTCGCGGCAGCTTGTACGCTCGCTCGGACCAGGAGAGATGGCAGAGCGGACGAATGCGGCGGTCTTGAAAACCGTTGAGCCTCACGGTTCCGGGGGTTCGAATCCCCCTCTCTCCGCCACAGATCGCTGACCGGGTTCGGCGACATCGCAGCGAGGAGTCTGGTGGTGGACCGAGACCTGGCCGAGATCGCCGGCTTCTGCGAACGCGCAACGCCCGGCCCGTGGTTCACGGTCCGTGGCAACGACAACGGCGGCGCCTCGTTCGTCGCTGTGTCAGTCGAGCGCTTCGCTGATGGCCTCTGGTTCCAGGAGGGTGGGCTGGATGCCCACTCGATCGTTGCTGCCACGCTCGTAGTGTCCGACCCCTACGTGTTTGGGCCCGATGAGCGTTGGGATCAGAACGCCGACTTCATCGCAGCGGCGCGAACAGCACTCCCGAAACTCGTCGAGGAAGTGCAGGCGCTCCGCGACCGAGTCCGCGAGCTCGAAGCCGGTCAGTGAGCGATGCCGTCGTTCGTGTCGCCGGATCGCTGCGTCCGAACACAACTCCACGACGGAACGCCCCTCTTGGTGATCGCCGTCGATGACGCCGAGGGCGCACTCGAACTCCGACCGGAGCCGCTGAACTGTCGGCTTGACAGGTGGCTGCTCCTGGCAGTGGGCGCGATCACCGTCCTGGACGGTCCCGACGACCTCGGCTTCTTGATTCCGGCGAATCCGAGTGACGCTGATGCTGTCGAGTGGTCGGACCTCGCTGCCGATCTCGGTCGCGCTGTCGTGATCTTGGTGAGCGGGGACTCGCTGGATGGTGTTGACGTTCAAGCGCTGGTGCACTCACCCGGACGAGGCGGCGTCGTCCGCTCCATCGGCGGGGGTCAACCCGGTCCTCGATGAGTGACCTGTCGGAACTGGGCGGATCGTGCCACCGTTGTTCCGGGTAACGGATCTCGGAGGTGGAACGTGTTGCACGGACTGAAGGCAGTGATCGATCGCCTCTTCAGGCGAGCGCCGGACGGAACGGTGCCCTCGGTGTTCGGCCCCGACGCCGATCGTCGGCGCTCGGACCAGGCCACGCAGAACGAGTGGGACCTGGCAGCCGAGATCGAGAAGGGCCGCCCGCGGGGTTTCTGACCGTTGACGGCACGAACGACCGCAGCCGCCTCGACGGCGACGCCGTGATCGGGGGCGAAGGGTTGGGGGCGAGGGGCCGCCTCTCGGCGGCACTGGCGATGCTCGTCGCCGGCGGTGTTGCGGTGGCGTAGGCGATTGCGTTCGACATCACGGGACGCGCCGCCGTGGCCGTCGTCGGGGGTCTCGCCGGTTTCGCTGGAATCCTTGTCGCGGTCGCGAGCGGCTGGAGCCCACCCCGAGATCCGTCGTCGAACTCGTTGGTCGTCGAGTACTGGCTGGCCGACCTCGCCAAAGGGTCGAAGGTGCGCGTCAGCTTCGCGCTCCAGCTGGGAGCCGACGGGGCGTACCTCCACCACCCGACCGCCATCGAGTTCGTCCCGTGGTCCGAGGTGCGATCGGTCCAGGCGATGCCTCGTCTCGGGCTCGTCTCCTTCGACTGTGGCGGCGTGTCGAAGGAAGCGCACTGCTCCGTCGATCGCATGACCGAAACGGTGCACATCGCCGAACAGATGGCGCAGCGTCACGGCGGGATGCCCAGGCGCTCGACGCCGTAGCCCTCCGATCGTGTCGTGACGCCCGAACTGTGGTTGCGTGGTGCGGTCACTTGGGGAGGACGCATGGGGCACATCGGAGACGGGGTCACGGTCGACCCGACGGCACACGTGCACGAGACGGCCTACATCTATGGCAAGGTCACGATCGGGGCCGAGTCGTCGGTGTGGCCGCAGGTCGTGATGCGCAGCGAGACCGACGAGATCCGCATCGGTGAACGCACCAACATCCAGGACTTCGTGATGATCCACGTCGGGGTCCGCACGCCGACGATTATCGGTGACGACTGTTCGATCACCCACCACTCGACCGTGCACGGCGCGACGATCGGCGACCGCTGCCTGATCGGGATCAACGCCACGATCATGGACGGCGCCGTCATCGGTGAGAACTCGATCGTTGCCGGGCACTCGATCGTCACCGAGAACACCGAGTTCCCGCCGAACAGCATCATCGCCGGCGTCCCGGCGAAGGTCGTCGCCACCAGAGACACGGGCGCGGCCAACGCCGGCAACGCCGAGTTCTACCGCCTCAACGCCATCAACTACGCCAACGGCATCGAGCGCATGAGCCCCGAGCAGATGCAGGCGGTCAAGGAAGCGAGTCGGCCGAAGCCGCAGGAGTAGGTTCGGCCCATGGGGGACTTCGGGACATTCGGTGACGTGCACGTCACCCTCGACGACGACTTCGTGGCCACGGCGGAGATCCGCCGTCCACCCAACAACTTCTTCGACCTCGACCTGATCGACTGGATCGGCGACGCACTCCGCGCCGTCGATGCCGACCCGGACGCACGGGCCGTGGTGCTGTGCTCGGAGGGCAAGCACTTCTGCGCCGGGGCCGACTTCGGTGGGCGAGGGTCTGCCCCTGCCGAGCCGAAGACGAACGCCGACGGCTCACCTCGTCATCTGTACGACTCGGGTCTCGATCTCTTCTCGACCCGGACGCCCGTCGTCGCAGCAGTGCAGGGAGCGGCGATCGGCGGAGGTCTCGGGCTGGCATGTTTCGCCGACTTCCGAGTCGCCGCACCCGAGGCCCGGTTCTCCGCGAACTTCGCTCGGCTCGGCTTCCATCACGGCTTCGGGTTGAGCATGACGTTGCCCCGTCTGGTGGGCGAGCAGCGGGCGCTTGAGCTGCTGTACACGGGGCGCCGGATCACGGGTGAGGAGGCGCACGCACTCGGGCTCGCCGATCGACTGGCGCCGCTCGACGAGGTCCGGTCTGCGGCGCACGAGCTCGCTGCCGAGATAGCGGCGTCCGCACCGCTCGCGGTGGCGTCGATCCGTCAGACCATGCGTGGCGACATGGCCGCCGGCTACAAGGCGGCGACCGATCGCGAGAAACACGAGCAGGACTGGCTTCGTCGCACCGACGACTGGAAGGAAGGCGTCGCGGCCATGGCCGAGCGTCGTCCTCCCGCCTTCAAGGGCCGCTGACCCGCAAACCCACCACGAACGAAGGACGCGGGTCCCGGTTCGGTCTCACGGCACGTCCCCGGACGCGTCGTCGGCACGAAGCGAGATCGAGCAACGCCGGAAGTGACCGGACCGCGGCGGTGTGGGCGCAGTCTCGCTCTGAGTGTGGCCTGCGCGTCCGCGGCAGCGCGGCGCACACCCGAGCTCAGTCGAGGCCAAGCACCGTGAGGAGCGCATCGTCGATGCCCCAGAGCTCCTCGGGGCTCACATGGCCCGCGAGATCCCCGAGACGCGACGCATCGACGGCTCCGACCTGCTCGACGAGCACTCGGGTCGAGGTGCCGTCGACCTCGATCTCCGGACGGAACGATGCCGGTCGTGCTGACCGAGACGTCGGGGCTACGAGCACGACCGATCGAGGCAGCAGGGCGTCTGCCTGAACGACGACACCGAAGCGGTCGCCGTGCTGCTCGTGCCCGACTCCCTTTGGCAGCCGAAACCGATAGACGTCACCGCGGATCACGGAGCGACTCCATGAAGTCGGCGACCGCGAGCCTCTCCGTTCGGTCCTCCTCGTCGGCGTCATGGGCCGCGACTTCTTCAGCGAGAGCGGATTGCCGCTCGCGTCGTGTCGCGGACTCGATAAGAGCAGTGCGGATCGCTTCTGATCGGCTCAATCCCGTCGCTTCGAGCTTGCGCAGCGCTCGTGTTGCATCGTCATCGAGTCGCACCGAGATCGCTTGAGCCATGAACCGAGTGTATGACGAAGTGCGTTACATGCGCATCTCGCTCGGCGACACGTCCGTGGCGGCGTGGACGCGGCGATGGCCCGCCCGCCGGTGCAGCTGACCGGAACGGACGGGCCGCATCGCGTTCGGCAAGGTCAGGGTGCCCACATGTCGACCGCCAGGCCGACGATCTCGGCCTCGGTGCCTTCCGCATCGGCGTCGACGGCGAAGAACACGTACCAGACCATCCAGTCGAGGCCGCCGAAGTCCGGATCGTCACCCGGATCCTGCACCGCCACGTAGTTGAGGTTCTGGAAGTCGCCCGGCACGCCGCCGTAGGCGATCGAGCCGTTGCCGCCCGGCACGACGTCATTCACCACATCGACGCGGTCGGCGTCGAACACCACCGACACGAATGGTTCGGCGACGGTGTTGCCGAAGGTGCTGAGACCGCACTCGATGTCGCAGGCGGGCGAACCCCACTCTCGGAGCGTTTGATCCTCCACCAGGCTGTCGAACGTTGAGGCCGGGAAGCGCTCGACCGGATCGAAGTGCCAGACGAACA
>JAHDHM010000456.1:429-2507 GCA_020631315.1 Acidimicrobiales bacterium | reverse complement strand
CGGCGCAAGCGCGACAACCCGTTGGGCAGACACCGCCGGCGCCGACCGATCCACCTCCGCGACCCACGCGCTCCTCGACGCAAAGCCGTCGCGCCCCGCCGCCCAGAGGACGAGGTGCCCGCCGGCCGAGTGCCCGACCAACGTCACCCGGTCGAGGTCCAGCGGCACCCGAGCCGAGAGCTCGGCCAGATGATCGACGGCCGCACCCACATGGTTCAGCGTGTGGGGCCAGCCACCGAACCGCTCCCCCGTCCGCCCGTACTCCACGTTCCACACCGCCACACCGCGGTCGGCGAGGTCACGGGCCAGCGGCTCCATCAACGACAGATCGCCGCCGGCGCGCCGCCAGAACCCGCCGTGCAGCAGCACCACCACGGGCACCGGGTCGCGGTCGCTCCCCAACCCGGCGGGCAGGTGCAGCCGACCGAACTCGCTCGGCGCCTCGCCGTAGACGATCGTTTCGACCGACGTGAACTGGGACCCGACAGCCGCATCGTCGCCAACCGCGGCAGCCGCCCAGGCCGCCACGAACAGGACGACCGCGAGGCTGATGGCGAGCACCCATCCGAGGCGACCACCGCTCCGGCTGGGTACGTCTCGCATGCGAGCGAGCGTAACCCCCGATCGCCGGACGGAACGACCGAGCGGCAATTCCCCGCTGAGTTCGCTTCACCCCCGATGATCCGCCACCATGAAGGCGTGACCGGCCGCTATGAGAGCTTCGACCGAGCGCGCTGGGCCACCTTGCGGGCGTCCACGCCGCTCACGCTCACCGATGCCGACGTGGACGAGCTCCGCGGCATCAACGAACGCCTCGACCTGGACGAGGTGGTCAACGTGTACCTACCGCTGTCCCGGTTGCTCAACCTGCACATCGCCGCCACGCAGGGCCTCAACTCGGTGACCGACACGTTCCTCGGTTCGGCCCGCGAGTCCGTGCCCTACGTGATCGGCATTGCCGGCAGCGTGGCGGTGGGCAAGAGCACGACGGCTCGCGTGTTGCGCAAGCTCCTGTCGAACTGGCCCGACCACCCCCGGGTTGACCTGCTCACGACCGACGGCTTCCTTCACCCCAATGCGGTGCTCGAGTCGCGGGACCTCATGTCGAGAAAGGGCTTCCCCGAGAGCTACGACACGGGCGCCCTCGTCGACTGCCTCCAGCGGATCAAATCGGGGCAACCCGCCACCGCGCCCGTGTACTCCCACCTGACGTACGACATCGTGCCCAACGAGACGCTCAGCATCGACCGTCCCGACGTGCTGATCGTCGAGGGACTCAACGTGTTGCAGTCCGGCCGCGGCAGCTCTGCGCTCTTCGTTTCCGACTTCTTCGACTTCTCCATCTACGTCGATGCAGAAGAGGATCAACTGCGCACCTGGTACGTCGAACGGTTCCTCACCTTGCGTGCCTCCGTATTCCAGAATCCGGAATCCTATTTCCGAAACTATGCCGACCTGACCGAGGACGAAGCGGTCGAGGTTGCGATCGGTATCTGGAACGAAATCAACGCACCCAACCTGCGGGAAAACATCGAACCGACCCGCATCCGAGCCGACCTCATTCTCACCAAGGGCCGCGAGCACGCCGTCGAGCGTGTCGAACTGCGCAAAGGCTGAATTCGGCTACGCTTCGCCTTGACGCTGTGTGTACCCGTACACACAGCCAGGGAAACGGTGAAGACAACTCGTGGTGCATTTGGCGTGAATCTGCGCGACGACTTCGCCGTCCCCGAAAACAGCCACTACTACCCTGGCGGGGAGAAAAACCTATGGACGAGCAACACAAAGCCAAGTTGGCGCAGGGCCGCAATGACGCCCGAGCCGTCAAGAACTATCTCGAGTTCCTCGAGAACAACAAGCCAAAACGGGGCCGCAAGCGCACCGCCGAAACCATCCAGAAGCGCCTGACCAAGATCGAGGCCGAACTCGACTCGGCCGGCACGCTGCAGCGCCTCGCCATGATCCAGGAGCAGGAAGACCTGGCCGCCGAATTGGAGAAGATGGGCGAGGTCGTCGACGGCTCCGAGCTGCGCGCCGCGTTCGTCGAAGCGGCCGCCCGTTACGGCAAGTCCAAGGGC
>JAHDHM010000456.1:0-409 GCA_020631315.1 Acidimicrobiales bacterium | reverse complement strand
GAGGCCGGCGTCTGACCGAACCGTCGACACCCGGGGCGCGGCGACGCCCCGGGCGACGGACTCAGGTCCACAACGATCGCTGGTCGACGCTGCGCAAGGGGCCGGCGCCGACCTGATTGCCACCCCGGTCGATCCGCTGGTGCTTGCGCACGAGCAGGAACCCGGCGAGGCCGACGATCCACACGTGCCCGGCCGCCCAATGCAGGCGCTGTGCCAGGCCGGTGGATCCTGCCCCGAACAGCGTCAGGGCGAACCACGCCCCGGTCGCCACGGTCACGACACTCCAGAGCTGGCTGAACCGTCGGAACGGCGCCCAGTCCAGCTCGTAGCCCATCGGCAGACGGACGAGCACGAGCCAGGCCGTCATCACCGGCAGGACCGCCAGCAGCAACGCCATGCCGATCGCCGC
>JAHDHM010000455.1 GCA_020631315.1 Acidimicrobiales bacterium | reverse complement strand
CACAGAGACGGCGTACCGGCCCTGCCGACGCGACACCCAATCCAAGACTCGTCGTCTGTGACGCACCGCGTGACGTCCCGTCAAGCGTTACGCATGACATGCCTAGAACTACACAGTCACGCGGTGCGTTACGGTGCAGCTAGATCATGAATTCCATGGATCTTTCTCGCCGCCTCGACACAGAACTCGCCCATCAGGGCCGTGGCGCGGCGCGACGCTTCGCTCAACATCTCGATGTGTCACCCACCTCAGTGAGCCGGTGGACGCTGGGCAAGTCCGAGCCGGGGATGGATCGATGGCCAGAGATCGAGGAGTACTTCGGCTGGAAGCCCGGAACGATCCGCAAGCTCCTCGTGCCGGCGAGACCTCGACCGGTGTTCGTTCCGGACCCGGACGATGATCCGTCACCGCCAGCGGCGAGTACTCCAGCGCCGGTCGTGGCGGCTGAGGACGCGCACCCGGAGATCGTGTGGCTCGCTGCGCACTCCGGCGAGATGTCGGAGGAGTCCCGACAGATCCTCACGGGCATGATCGAGAAGCTTCGCGAGGCCGACGGCCTCGACTGATGAAGGTGGGTGGGTTCTGAGTAACCAAGTGGTGGTGTGGGACTCGTTCAGTCGGGTTCGAGAGTCCGTCGTCGCTGATGGGCCAGCCGTCGAGGTGGAGCTGACACAGCCTCTGGAGCCGAGCCCGTACGAGACCGTGTACGTGTTGTGGCAGGGCCGCTACGGGCATGTGCTCGAATCGCGCACCGGCGTCGAATCGGGGTCGATCCGGATGTCTCCTCGGGCGGAGGCAGCGATCGGGAACAGGTGGGGCGAGGTCCACGTCTACGTGCTGCACCCTGGAGAGCAAGCCAACCTCCACGACGCCACCTTCTCGCGTCAGGCGCTGCCCTCCCGAACTCCCCCCGCCGAGAACGGCTATCGCGGGCGAGCCCAGGTTGCGCCTGTCGCCACTCGTGAACCCGAGGTTGCTGCTTACGTGTCGCGAGACAGTCGGCCGCTCCCGCTCGAGTTCGGGCTGGAGATCATCGGTGGTGATGTGCCCCTCCTGCTCTACAACTGGTCGTGCGACACACTCAAGCTCACCAAGTTCGATGATGCAGGAACTGGTCGGATTGGTCTGGGGTACGCCACCGATGGTCGCCACACGATCAATGGATCAACGACGAGTGGGCACGGTGCCTCGATCATCATCGAGGTGACCGACGAGTCGAAGATCGAGGTGACGAGCTGGTTCACGTTCGAGTTCGACGAGGACGAGGTGACCGAAGAGCGAGCGACCTTCGGACGGGTCGAGCAGCCTTCGCTCGATGACGTCCGGGCGATTGCAGAACGCGCCGAGTATCTCCTTGGCGTGGGCCGGCAGTTGAGCTACGACCTGGGCGACAGCTTGGACGGCATGAAGCTGGCCGCCTGGTGCGACGCAATCGAGAACGAGATTCGTGATGACGAGCCATCGGCCTATGTGCTGGAGGTCTACGGAGTTCGGATTTCGGGGATGCTCGCTCGCCATACGCCGAATCTGCAGTGGTTCGCTGACGAGGTCACTGACCGGCTCGAGGGCCATGGCGAGGAAGGCAACCCGGAGGCGATTCCGGAGGTCCTCAACGTCGTTGGATCCCAGGCGGATCCCCCACTGTCGACTCAGAGCATCGGGGAGCGCCTCTGGCAGGACGACGCGCTAAGTGTGCTGCGCACGATTGCGATCAGCGATGAGGGGCGGCTGACGTTCATTGCGGGAGGAGCGGGAGCCGGCTTCACCGCCGGTGGCCCGCTCGGTGGAGCCATCGGAGCCGCCGCAGTGGTGTTCGTGCTCTTCGTGTTGACCCGCTTGTACTACCGCATGGGCGGCGAGTGATCTCAGTCGGTCTGGTAGCGGCGGCCGAGTAGCCACAAGCCGCTGAGGAGCACCCAGACGATCATGAGGCTCGTGAGTGTGTTGCGCACCGACTCGGCGATCGCCACGAGCAGGAGCGTGTAGGCGATCCATCGGTAGGCCAGCGACCTGGACGGCGGTGACGGCGGAGAGCGCGGTGTCGGTCCAGTGGGGGCGGATGTGGTTGTTCACCGCCGAGCGGTAGTCGGCGAGGGTGGTGGGTGAGAGCTCGGGGCCTCGGATGTCGAGCCACTGGTCGACGAACCCGGCGACGGTGGTTTCGCGGCCGGCGGCCCGGTTCTGCGGGTCGGTGCGGTCGACCTTGGCCAACTCGAGTCGGAGGGCGGCTTCGGCTTCGTCACGGGTGGCGTAGCCGCTCTTCGTCGCGTACCTCCAGGCCCCGGTGTCGGGGTCGCGGTGGGTCTTGTACTGCCACGCCCACTTGCCCCGCTTCTTCCTCACCGTCCCGCGCATGGGCACCATCATGGTGCCCTGCTGTGACGGGTGGTGCCCGATGGTGCCCGCTACTGGCCCGAGACGCGAAACGCCCCTGGCCAGAAACGGTGTCTGACCAGGGGTTTCGTTGGAGCGGACGACGAGATTCGAACCCGCGACCCTCACCTTGGCAAGGTCGCGCC
>JAHDHM010000040.1:2764-15951 GCA_020631315.1 Acidimicrobiales bacterium | reverse complement strand
GAGGACGGCTTCGGCGGCATCGGCCGGGAAGGCGATCTGGGTGCCGTCGTCGAGGACGACGCCCAACACGGCAGCCTGGATCTCGAGGCGAGGATCGACGTCGCCGATCGGGAAGATCGGGCCGTCGTCGTCACGACCCCGCAGCGGATCCTCGGGATAGTCCCGGCCGAGGCCACCGTCCTCGGCGACGATCCGGGTGTCAGGGTGCTGTTCCTTCCAGTCGCCCCAGGTGGTGGTGCGCACCGAGATCTCCTCGAGCTGCACACCAGCCTCACGGAGTGGTCCGGCCACGGCCTCGCCGGTGAAGGTGTCGAACACCGACCGGGTGTGGAACTCGTACATCACCTTGTTCGACCGGCTGAGCAGACCCGAGGTGCGCAGCTCGTAGGTCGGGCCGACACCGTCGAGGTCGATGACGTCGTCGGTGAGGAAGGCCTGCGCCGATCCGCAGAGGGTGCAGTACGGGATGCCGACCCGCCGGCCACCGATGGTCATGTTGACCATCTCGTGGACCTCCATGATGTTCTTCGGGAACGCCACGGCCTCGTCGCCGACGGTCACGCCGAAGACGATCTTGTCGTCGTCGTACCAGTCACCGCCCGACGCGTCGGTGAGCTCCGGATCGTTGAGCGCCGGGATGCAGCTGGCGAGGCACGGCGAGTCGGTGCGCTCGATCTCGCGGTCGTCGATCAGCACGCCGCCCCACGACACCCAGCGCCAGTCGATGGTCGCGTCGGCGTCGTCGAAGAACGGCGCCCAGTCGGGCTCGATGAGGGTGAAGACCTGTGCCTTCCAGTCCACGTAGCCGGGAGGGGCGGGAAGGTCCCAGGCGAGCAGGTGGTCGGTGGTCGTACCCCAGACGGAGCGGTCGACGACGACCTCGGTGTCCGTCAGCTCCTCGAACGTCGTACGCAGCTCGTCCTGGACCGGGCCAGGACCGACGAAGCGCAGGACGTCGGCGACCAGCCAGGCGAGCCGGGCGTCGCCGCTGGTGCGGATGACGTCGAGAGCGTCGTAGTCGACCCCGCTGTTCAGCGACTCGAAGAACGCGTCGACGGCCGCGACCGTGTCGTCGGCCAGCGGACCGTCCGGTACCTCCGGCGCCGGACCGAACGAGCGGAACTCACCGGCCACGACGGTGACGGGTGTCGTGTCGACGACCTCAGCAGAGGTCTCGGCTACCGAGCCGTCGCTCGTGGCGGCGCCGTCCGATGCAGCGTCGTCGCCGCCCGAACAGGCAGCGAACGCCAACGCGGCGCCGAGGGTCAGCGATGCGATCCGACCAGGTGTCATGCAGCGAGTGAACCAAGACGGTCGCGGCGTGAGGCCGCGGCCGGCGGGTTGTTCCTGAATCGTTCACCGCGCCGCCCGAGGACTGCGCAGGGCATCAGCCGAGCTGGTCGTGCAGGAATCCGATGACCTCGGGCCACAGGCGGGCGGCGAGATCGGCGTCGTGGGTGCCGATGGCGTTGGTCTCGTTCATGAACGCGTGGCCGGCCTCGTGGACCTGCAGCTCGACGTCCTTGCCCATCGCCCGGAGCTTGTCCTGCAGCGCAGTCGCTGCCGCGGGTGGGAAGAAGTCGTCGGGGCTGGCCATGTGGCCACGGATCACCGCCGTGAGGCCCGACCAGTCGGGCTCGCCGTCGCCCTGCGGGAAGCCGTAGAACGGGACGGCGGCCTTCACCGCATCGCCGCGGTTGGCGGCGATCATGAAGGTGAGCATGCCGCCCATGCAGAAGCCCATGACGCCGATGCCGTCGCCGGTCGTGGCGTCGTGCCCGAGCAGGAAGTCGATGGCACCGCTCATGTCCTTGGCGGCGCGCTCGGGCGGCAGGTTGGTCATGAGCTCACCGGCCTTGTCCATCTCGTCGTGGCCGGCGAGCTCGCCGTGGTAGAGGTCCGGTGCCAGCGCGACGAAGCCCTGGGCGGCCATCTTGTCGGCCACGCCCTTGATCTGGTCGTTGAGACCCCACCACTCCTGGATCACCAGCAGTCCGGGCCCACTCCCCGATGCGGGCACTGCCAGATGCCCCCGTGCCTCGTGTCCGTTGCTCGGGAAGTTCACCATCGCGTTCGTTGACTCAGCCATGGCGCCGACCGTACCGCTTGGTCGAGTTGTGAGAGCAGACGGCCCAGTCCCGGACAGTGGTGTCAGGCGAGGTGCCGGATGCCGAAGGAGACCGGGTCGTCGGTGAACACGAAGCCGTGCCGCTCTGCGCGTTCGACGACGGCGGACAACGCCGTGTGCGCGTACATGCGGGTGAACCCGAGCTCTGTCGCCGTCGCGATGATCGCCGAGACGATCGTGTCGATCGCCCGGTCACGCAGGTCGTCGTCGATCCCGGGTGCCGACAGGAGCAGATCGATGTGACAGACCGGCGAGTCGGTGCGGTAGAGGAACGCGCACGCGACACCTGGTGCGATGACGCCGAACTGCGGGACGAGACCGGCGGCGGTCTCGGGCAGACCCCACGCTGCACACCACGATCGGAATTCCGAACCGTGGCGATCAGGGTCGTAGCGTTCGATGGCGAGATCGGCCTCGGACTCGGCCGTCACCTCAGTCGAACTTGAACGAGGCGAGCATCCGGACGAACACGGGCTCGAACTCCTCGGCGCACCAGTTGGGTGTCAGCCACGTGATGTGGAAGATGTCGTCGGTGCGACTGGCCGGCGCACGGACCTGGGTGAACGAGTCCGAGCGGTTCACCACGAGCTTCGGGTCCTCGTCGGCGATGATGACCTTGCGCACGTAGTGGTTCGCCCCGGCGTCGACGGTGAACTCCTCGACGTAGAGGGCTTCGGGGCAGTTCCGCGTCAGCTCGTTCCAGCTCGTCTGGGCGAGTTCGATCATCGTCACGTCCTGGCTGACGCGAGAATGCCGCACCACGACGTTCGCCCATGCGTCGTCCTCGCGTTCTGCGGTGGCGAGCATGTACAGCGCACCAGGGCACTCGCCGACGATCCACATCGAGGGCACGTCCATGGTGAACCCAGGAATCGGTCGGAAGTTGCCGGGAAAGTCGACGGCGACGGTCTCCGGTATCTCGGTGGTCGTCGGAGCTGGAGCGTCGGTCATGGCGGGACCATAGCGTTCAACCGAGGAGTCCTGCCCGATGTCTGTCACGGTCGGTCGCCACGGAAGAGGCGAACACGGCTAGGTTCGACACGCGCAGCGGCGAACGTCGCTGGCGACTGGGGGCACATCATGGGCAGCGGCTTCACCGATTTCGTGGAGGACGTCGGCAGCACGGTGGTCGACGTCGCCACCAACCCGACGAGGATCATCGACATAGCCGCAGCCCCGATGAACATGGGTCTCGATCTGCTGGGCAAGGCTGGTCTCGACCCGTTCGAGGAACTCGGCATTCCGCGACCGTCTGAGATCGCGACCACGATCGTGGACACGAGCCTCGAGGGCATGCGTGAGTTCGTGAACGACCCGGCGGGCTCGCTCGATTCGGCGTTCTCGAAGGACGGCCTCATCACCCGCTTCGTCGAGGAGAACGTCCCCGCCGGTGGCTACTTCACCGCGATCGCGCACGCTGCGGCCGGCAACGAGGACCACGCTGCAGTGGCGATGTTGAAGGGCGCGGCCACGGCCATGGAGACCGGCTTCAGTGTCGGCGGTGCCTTCGTCGGCGGACCCATGGGTGCCGCAGCGGGCGGCGCCCTCGGCGCAGGTGCACGGAACCTCTTCGAAGGCGGCATGCGGGACCTCGTGCCGCCGGACATGCAGGATCGCTTCGAGGAAACCGATTGGGAGAACCTCGCCGGCGACGTGGTCATGGGCGGCGCGATGGGAGGTCGGCGTGGCAGGAGCAGCGCCGCCCGCGTGAAGAAGGCTGCAGCCAAGGAAGGCATCGAGGAGCTGACCGAAGATCAGCTGAAGGACGCGATGGCGCGCGACCTGCTCAAGCGTGCGTTCACGAAGTCGCTCGTGACTGACGCAGCTCGTGACGCCGGCGAAGCGACACTCGCCGAACACGGCATCGACCTGGAGGACGTCGACGCGGGCGACATGCTGGAGCTCGTCACCCGGCAGAGGTTCGAGGACCGCAAGGCGGCCGAGTTCGAGATCGTCGAAGTCGAGGGGTCCGGCAAGCTGACCTTCGACACGTACTACGACGAGAATCTCGGCGAGTTCTTCATGCGCGACGGCGTCGTGGTGTGGTCCAAGGAAGAGGCCGAAGCCCTCGAGATGCAGGCGAAGGTCCAGGAGAAGGGCTTCGGGAGCATCACCGACTACCGCGAAGAGATGACGCGCAGTTACGAGAAGATGGCCGAGATCGAGGCCGAGCGTGGCACCCCGATGGACGAATGGGTGCTGCGTGACAACGAGATCCTCGGCGACTTCGCGGTGCATGACGGCAAGATCTACTGGGGGGTGTCGTCCCAGGAAGACGGCGCCGCCATCGTGCGCGACGAGATCGCCGTCGAGCGTGGCTACGAGAACGCCGATGCGTTCCGCGAGGACGTGATCGAGAGCTGGCGCATGTCGCACGAGGGTGACCTCGAAGCCGGCCGCGAGACGGGTGAAGCCCACGTTCGCAGCGACGAGGTGCTCGGCGACTACGTCGTCAAGAACGGCCGGATCGCGTGGGGTGTCACCTCCGAGACCGAGGCCGAGCCGATCCTGCGGGACATGGCGGCCCAGGAACGTGGCTACGACGACGCCGCCGCCTTCCGCGCCGATCTGGTCGAGAGCTACCGGATGTCACGCGAGTACGAGACCGAGAGCGGCGCGACCGAGGACAGCTGGTTCCTGCGCGACAACGACGCGGTCGGCCCGTTCATGGTCGTCAACGGCGAGGTCATCTTCGGGGTGAAGGAACCCGACCACGTCGCCCAGATCCTCGAGCTCCGCGGTGTCGCGCAGCAGCCCGAACCCGAGACGGCGCCGACGGACGAGACGCCTGAGACGGACGTCGAGATGAAGCCCGCGGTCATGCCGGACGAGTCGGTCATGGACGACACGGCGGCTCCGCCGACGGATGGTGCAGGCGATGCTCCGCCGACGGATGGTGCAGGCGATGCTCCGCCCGCGGAGGGCGCCGTCGATCCCACGATGGCGGCCCTGTTGGCCGAGCTCCAGGCGATGCGAGCCGAGATGGCCGAGATGCGGGCCGAGATGGCCGAACTCGAAGCCGAGCTCGTCGAGCGGGATGCTGCTGACGCACGCGACGAGGACGGCTCCGCCGGCGAACCGGCCGACCCGATGGCCGAGGACGACGCTCACGACATGGGTGGCGCCGAGGCGATGGACCCGGCAGGCGCCGGCGACGCAGACGACCCAGAGCTCGATGACTCGGTGATCGATCCAGCTGCCGTCGATGACATGGACGACTGGGACGACCTGCCGGCCGCACCGCCGCACTCCGCGGACGAAGCCGAGCACCCTGAGGACGGACCCGTCGTCCCCGACGAGCATGCCGTCGCCGACTCCGGTGAGGCGCCGATGACCGACGCGCCGATGGATCCGATGTCGGACACGCCGATGGATCCGCTGTCGGATCCGATCGCCGACCCCTTGGCGGCGACCCTCGACGACCCTGCAGCGCCGGCGAACACCTTCGGAGAGCCGTCCGATCCGACGGCGCCGGCCCAGTCGGACGGCTTCATCGACATCGTGCCGGCCGACACCAGCTCGTTCGATCCCGATGCGTCGTGGGAGTCCTCGTTGCCCGAGGAGGTGCCCGTCGAGGCCAACGAGGAAGACCTGGCCTTCCAGTCGGGCGAGCAGGTCGAGGACTTCGGCACGCTCGACTTCGGCGCCGAAGATCCCGGCATGCACGACGACCACAACCTGTAGGCCAGGTGAGCGAACCCGCTGCTCCCCCGCGTCCTGACGCGCGGCTCCATCAACTCGTCGGGCGGCACGGTCGGACCGATCTCGCCGAGCGCATCAAGGCCGCCGCAGCCCGCGCAGGCAGAGCGGCGACCATCGTGTGCGTCGTCGGCGAGTTCAAGCAGGGAAAGAGCTCGTTGGTCAATGCCATGATCCGCAAGGAGGTCTGCCCGGTCGACGACGACCTGGCGACCTCGGTCATCACCTTGGTCCAGCACGGCGAGACACCCCAAGCGGTCGTACGTCGGCGTGACGAACAGGGTGCTCCCTCGGCCGAGCTCGTGTCGGTCGACACGGTCGGCGACTGGGTCACGGAGCAGGGCAACGAGGGCAACCACAAGGGCGTCGAACGAGTCGACATCTCGGTTCCGAGCCGCCTGCTCGCCGACGGCGTGATGCTCGTCGACACTCCCGGCATGGGTGGTCTGGGTGGAGGCCACGCGGCGGCGACCATGGCCTTCCTGCCCTTCTCCGACGGGCTGATGCTGGTCTCGGATGCCGGGTCAGAGCTGACGGCGCCCGAGATCGAGTTTCTCCGCCAGGCCATCGCCCTGTGCCCGACGGTGATGCTGGCGCTCACCAAGACCGACCTCTACCCCCACTGGGAGCGCATCGCCGAGCTGAATCGGGGCCACCTCGACCGGCTCGGTCTCGACATCCCGATGGTGCCGGTGTCGAGCACGCTGCGCACCACGGCACTGGCGACGCGCAACCGCGATCTCAACACGCTGAGCAACTTCCCCCAGCTGGTCGACACACTGCAGCAACGGGTGATCGTGCCCGCCCGCGAGCTGTCCGCCGAGCGAACGGGAGCTGAGTGGCGTGGTGTCGCTCGTGCGCAGCGGCCTCGAGGAGCAACGACGGCTCCTCGACGAGCCGGCCTCGTTGCACACGGCGCTGGACGAACTCGCCGACGCCACCGCACGTCTCGAGCACCTCCGAGGTCCCGGCGCACGATGGGCGCAGGTCCTCGGCGACCGCATCGCCGACCTCTCGAACGATGTCAGCCACCGCTACCGCTCGGACATGCGGCGCATCGGCCGGGAGATGGACGAGACGGTCGAAGGCCTGTCCCGGGGTGCCGACTGGGAACAGGTCACACGTGACGCCCAGACCCATGTCTCGGAGTCGACGGCCCAGGCCTTCGGTTCGCTGCAACGCGGACGCAACGACATCAGGGCCGAGATCATCGACACCCTCCAGGACGAGGAGCTGCTCGTCGGCGAGGACGACGCAGCACGAGGCGCGAGAACCACGGACCTGTCGGACTTCTGGGCCGGCACCGAGTCGTTGCAGAAGATGGAGAACCAGGGGCTGGTCGGCGTGCGGTCGCTCTTCGGTGTCGCGCAGACCTACGGCAGCTCGCAGTACATGTTCAGCAACCTGAGCACGATCTCGAAGTTCGGCGTGTCCCTGGGTGCGCTTGCGGCTGGGCCGGTGCTCGCCGGTGGCTTCGTGGTCATGGGCGGCCTGAAGGTGTTCGACGATCGCAAGAAGCAGGTCACGCAGCGCAAGCAGCGTGCACGCACCCAGATCCGCGGCTTCATCGACAACGTGCAGTTCGAGGTGTCGAACGAGATCACCCAGATGGTGCGCGACGTGCAGCGCGAGCTCCGTGACGAGTTCATGGCTCGGATCACCGAACTGCAGCGCACGTACACCGAGACGGCCAAGCGGGCCAAGGCCGATGCCCAACGCACCGAGCAGGAAGTGCAGCAACAGATCGCGCAGCTCGACGCCGACCTGCGCGAACTCGGCGACATCGCCGCGGCGCTCTCCGGGTCTGGCGCACAGGGCAGTGCCTCGTGAACGGCGTACCCGGACCGAAGACGGTCGAGGTGCAGACCGGCGAGCTCCTCGCCGAGACCCTCGGCGCACTCGCCGGAGTCCCCGCGGCATCGACGCTGCACGACATCAAGGAACGGCTCGAGGGGCCCTTGCGCATCGCGATCGCCGGCAGGATCAAGGCGGGCAAGTCGACGCTGCTGAACGCCCTCGTGGGTGCCCGTGTCGCACCGACCGATGCGGGCGAGTGCACGAAGATCGTCAGCTGGTACCTGAACGGCCAGTTCTACGACGTGAACGCGCACCTGCTCGACGGCGGCGTGACGAAGCTGAGGTTCAGCCGTGCCGACGGCTCGCTCGACGTGGACCTCGGTGGACTCGACCCGGCCGCCGTCGACCGGCTGGAGGTCGCGTGGCCGACGTCGGAGCTTCGTGAGATCACGCTCATCGACACGCCCGGACTCGCCTCGCTGAACGACGAGAACTCACGCCGCACTCGCGACTTCCTCGAGGTCGAGGACGGCACCGCCGCCGACGTCGACGCGGTCGTGTACCTGATGCGGCACCTGCACACCACCGACGTCGCGTTCCTCGACGCCTACATGGACCGCAGCGTGCCGCAGTCGTCACCGGTGAACGCCGTCGCCGTGCTGTCGCGTGCCGACGAGATCGGCGCCGGGCGTCTCGACGCGATGGAATCCGCAGGACGTATCGCTCGCCGCTACCGGGAGAACAGCGACGTCCGTCAGCTGGCCGCGACCGTGGTCCCGATCGCCGGCCTGTTGGCCGAGACCGGGCTGACCCTGCGCGAAGAAGAAGCGACGCAGCTTCGTTCGATCGCGGTGCTGCCCGACGAGGTGCGCGAGCCGATGCTGCTCTCGGCCGGTCAGTTCCTCGACGTGTCGGCCGGCGACCTCACGGTCGAACTACGGGCAGCGCTGTTGGACCGGCTCGGCCTGTTCGGCGTGCGGCTGGCGATCGAGAGCATCCGCTCGGGTGCCCAGACCGCGACCGACCTGGCGCCGATCCTCGTGGAAGCCTCCGGACTCCAGGCGCTGCGTGACCTGATCGCCGATCATTTCCTGCCTCGCGCCCGCGTGCTGCAGTCTCGGACTGCCCTGACGGCGCTGGCCGGCGTCGCCGGGGAGGTCGAGGGCGACCTGCCGGAGCTCGCTGCACGAGTGCGGCGCGAGATCGAACGCATCGAGAGCACCAGCATCGAGTTCGCCCAGATGCGGGCTGCTCATCTGGTGTCGACCCGCGCCGCGAAGATCTCCGCTGACGACGAGGCCGCGCTCGAACGCCTGCTCTCGCCCGGGCCGGTGGCACGCCGTCTGGGGATCGATGATGGAGCCGATGTCGCTGCGGCGGCCATCGAGGCCGCCGGCCGCTGGCGTGGCAAGGCCAACGATCCGTTGGCGGGACCGACTCGCCTCGAGATCTTCGAGGCCGCAGCCAGAACGGCCGAGGCGATCTACGCGACGACCGTCAGCTGAGCCTCACGCTCGGAGTCGGCGACCACCGTCAGCTCGGGAGCTCCACGCAGGAGACCGTCTCGGTCACCCATTCGGGCGTGTCGACCGCGTGTCCCTCCGTGGCGACGATGGCGCAGATCGCCGTGGCGGCAGCAGGAGCGCTGTCCGGCCCGAAGCCGTCGAAGATCAGCTCGCCGTCGGAGCGGACGTCCCACACCTGCCAGCTGCCCTGCGGGTTCGCACCCACGCCCACACTCTCGGGCGCTTCGGTGTCCCAGTGGAAGTGCAGGTGCCACGCGCCTGCGGCGATGAGCGGCTCGAAGTTGAACGTCTCGTAGGCGACCTCGTAGTTGCTGCCGGCCAGCGCGATGTCGACGAGCTCGACGCGTCGGGTGTCCTCGGGGTACGGAGGAGGCGGCTCGACGAACTCGGTCGTCGTGGTCGTCGGCGCCGCAGTCGTGGTCGGCGCAGCCGTGGTGGTCGGCGCTGCGGTCGTGGTCGGCGCCGCCGTGGTGGTGGTCGCCTCGGTCGTCGGCGCTGCGGTGGTCTCGGCCACGGTGGTGGTGACGTCGTCGTCTCCGGCTCCCGCAGCCGTCGTGCCGTCGCCGTCGTCGCCACCCCCGCCGAGGACGACGACGCCGATCACTGCGGCCACCACGAGCGCTGCGAGGCCGCCGAGCAGCACGAGACGATTGCCGCCGTCTGCCGAGGAAGTCGTGTCGGCGCTGGCTGTCGCTGCAGCAGGCGTGGGTGCCGCAGCCGGCGCGGCCTTCGGTGCTGCTGCCGGAGCGGGGGTCGGTTCCGCCTCCGGCGCGGGTTCGGGTTCGGGAGTCGGTGCCGCTACGGCGGGTGCAGCGTCGGCGGCGAGGTGTGCCGCGAGCGCTGCACCCATCGACACGACGTGCTTCGGGTGGGCGTCGACAGCGACGGGGCGGGCGAGTTCGCCGCCGACCATCTCGGCCACGAGCGGGATGCGCGACGAGCCGCCGGCGAGCAGCACTGCATCCAGATCGTCGGCGGTCAGGGAGGCAGAGGACAGTGCCCGCCGCAGCGCGTCGATCGCCTGGTTCAGCGTCGGACGGATCAGTGACTCGAACTCGTCACGAGTGATCCGCACGGTCGTCTGCACGTTGGGCAGCAACACCGGGATCGACGCCGCGTCGTCGGACGAGAGCGCTTCCTTGGCATCGACGCAGTCACGACGCAGTCGCTCCAGGGCGGCTCGATGTGTCGGGTCGTCGAGGTCGAGATCGTCCGTGGCGCCGTCGAGGTGCTGCACGACGAAGGCGAAGACGGCTTCGTCGAAGTCGATGCCACCGAGGCGTTCGATGCCTTCGGGCCGCCCGAGGAACTCGGTGCCCTCGGCGGTCTTGCGCACCACTGCGGCGTCGAACGTGCCGCCGCCGAGGTCGAAGACCGCCACGCCCGAGCCGTCGGCGACGCGCTCTTGTTGTGCGTAGTGCAGCACCGCCGCTTCGGGCTCGGTGATGGTGGTGACCTCGTCGAGGCCGGCGCGACGGATCGACTGCTCGAGCAGCTCGAGCTTGTAGCCGCCCCAGTTGGCCGGATAGGTCAGCGCGACCGCTTCGGGCGGTCCACCCTGCCGCTGTGACACGAGTTCGATCACCGACTTCAGCGACTCGGCGGTGAGGGCGTCGGCCGAGAGCGGGGAGCCTCCGAGGAAGAGCGGCGTCGTGTCGCCGAATCGGCGCTTGAACTGTTGGGCCGCCCGAGCCGGGTCGACGGCGGCGCGCCGGACGGCGGCGTCGCCGACGAGGACCTCGCCCTGGTCGTCCGTCGCCCGAGGGCATCGGCGCCGCACGGCACGGCCAGACAGGTCGACGATGGATGCCCGCCCGCCTTCGTAGATCGCTGCGGAGGTGTACGTGGTGCCGAGATCGATACCGAGGGCGTAGGTCACATGAGGCTTTCCGTCGTCGTGGCGTGGACTGTAGCCCTTCGGTCACGCTCGGTATCTGGACCCGGCGTCAGCCGCATCAGTACAGCGTCAACCGAGTGTGAACCCGCGACGGTGCGGGCGCAGGAGCCGTTCCTCGGTGAAGCCGGCCTTCTCGTAGACGCGGCGGGCGGCCAGGTTCGACTCCCGAACGGTCAGGTGCGCGTTGCGACAGCCGCGAGCTGCGAACTCGGCGAGGCACGCAGCGACGAGGGCCGTGCCGTGGCCGTTTCCCTGCGCGTCGGGTCGAGTGCCGAGATAGTCGAGATACCCACCGCCGTCGGCCTGGATCTCGGCGATCGCATACGCGGCCACAGCGCCGGCTGGATCGACGGCCACGAAGCGGATCCGGTCGTCGTGGACGGATGCTGCCTGCTCTGGAGGCAGATGGCTGCCGGCGAAGTGCAGCTCGTGCAGCGCGGCCACTGCTGCGCCGTCGGTGGCGGTCATCGGGCGGATCGAGGTGGACGCAGCCGGGCTGTCGAGGCTCTCCTGGATCTCGAACGTCAGCACCGCGGATGCCTCATCGGTGCCGAAGCCGAGCGATGCCGCCATCGCATCGACGGTCGTGTTGCGGCCGTCGCCGCACAGCTCGTGTTCCGGCATCGAGGTGAGGTGATCGGGTGCTGCACTCCAGAGGTCCAGGGCCAGCGCTGCTGGATCAGCGACGTCGACCGACCAGAACGGCCCCCACCACCAGACGCGTCCCATGTCCTCGTCGGGTTCTGCGATCAGTGCGGCGACGATCGTGCCGTCGTCCGCCGTCGCGAGGACGGTGGCGGTCGCCCAGTCGGGGATCTCCTCGATCTCCTCGGCGATCGGCGAGGCCTCCATGGAGATGTAGGCGCAGTGCCGAGCCGGGTCCGCCTGAGCGTCAGCGGCGAGGTCGGCGATGGCAGCGAGGTCGCCGGTGGTGGCGAGGCGGATGTGCACGCTGTCAGCCGAACTCGGCGCGGGCTGCCGGCACGACCTGTTCGAGGTAGAGCGAGAGGGCATCCTCGTCGACCGGGAGGCGCAGTGCGATGTTGACGCCGGTGGCTCCGGCGGCCCGGTACTGAGCGAGCCGTTCGAGCGCGTCGTCGGGCGACCCCATCAGCGCTGACGCCTCGTACACGGCGCGCTCGTCGGCGGTCATCGCGGCGAAGCGCTTTGCCTCACGTTCGGCGGAGGCCGCGTCGGTCACCAGGTTGAACGAGAGGTTGACCGTGCGTTCGATCTCCGACGGGTCACGTCCGATCTTCTCGCACGCTCGGTCGATGTTGTCGCACAGCTCGCGGTAGGTCTCGGGCGAGACATAGGGCACGTTGTAGCCGTCCGCGTACTTCGCCGCGATGCGCGGTGTGCGCTTCGGGCCACGGCCACCGACCCACACCGGGATGCGCCCTCGCAGCGGCCCGGGCACGCAGCTGACGTCGTCGATGTGGAAGTGCTCGCCCGTGTACGTCGCACGCTCCGGACCGTCGGGCCCGTCGCCGAGCCCCCACATGCGGGTCATGATCTCGAGGCCGTCTTCGAGCTGGCCGAACCGGTCACCCCACGTGCCGAACTCGTAGCCGTGCGCCCGGAACTCTGGTGCGTGCCAACCGGCGCCCATGCCCATCTCGAGGCGGCCGTCGGACACGTGGTCGATCGCCACGGCCGCCTTCGCGAGCAGCGCGGGGTTGCGGTACGGCACACAGAACATGAGGCACCCGATGCGGGCACGGGAGGTCTCCATCGCCAACGCGGTCAACGAGGCCACGGCTTCGAAGTGAGGGGTGATGCCTCCCTGCGGGGGCGCCTCGTACAGATGGTCCCAGACCGAGATCCAGTCGAGCCCGCCCTCGTCGAACCTTCGCCACAACGCACGCAGCTCGTCCATCGATGCGTTCTGCTGGCCGAGGTGCACGCCGAGGGTGAAGGTCATCCGGCGACCATAGATCGTGCGCTGGTCAGGCTCCGGTGTCGACCTGAAGTCGCTTCGGTCCGCGGATGGTGACCGAACGCTTCCACTCCAGGCCGTCGTCGGCGATGGCGTACTCGGGGAACGCGTCGAGCCATGCCGGAATCGCTATGCGACCTTCGAGTCGTGCCAACGCAGCGCCGAGGCAGTGATGGGCACCGTGGCCGAAGGAGATCGGCC
>JAHDHM010000040.1:0-2754 GCA_020631315.1 Acidimicrobiales bacterium | reverse complement strand
GGTTCGCGGCGGCGAGCACCGTGCCGAGGATCTGGCCTTTCTTGAGCTGGTGGCCCATGAACTCGCAGTCGGCGGTGACGATGCGATCGGTGTTGTGGACCGGTGGCTCGAAGCGGAGGATCTCCTCCACCGCGTTGGCGGCCAGGTCGGGCTCGTCCAACAGCCGGCGACGCTGGTCCCGGTGCTGGTCGAACACGACGATGGCGTTGCCGATCAGCGACGAGGTCGTCTCGTGGCCGGCGATGAGCAGCAGGACGCACATCGACACGAGCTCCTCGGACGAGAGCCGGTCGCCGTCGGCCGAGACCTCGACCAGTGCGGTCATCAGGTCGTCCTGAGGTGCGGTCCTGCGCTGCTCGAACTCACGCTCGAACACGGAGCGGAGCTCGTTGATGTCGGCGTCCATCTGAACGGGGTCGAAGCCGAGCATCGGGTCGACGAGGCGGATGATGCGGTCGGACAGGTCCTTGAGCCGTGGCCAGTCCTCGGAGGCGAGGCCGAGCAGGCTGCCGATCGCGTAGATCGGCACCTTGTCGCAGTACTCCTCGGCGGCGTCGAACGAGGTCTGGCCGGCGAGGTCCCGGAGCAGGTCGTTGCAGATCTCGCGGATCGAGGGTTCGAGGCGACTCATCGCCTTGGGCGTGAACACCCGGTTGACGAGGCTGCGCAGCCGCGTGTGGTCGGGTGCGTCGCGCATCAGCATCATCGACATCACGAGGTCGAGGTTCGCCGGGTCGAGCTGGTTGAACGGTGGCATCGACCGTGCGACTGCGGCTCGATCCGCCGAACCCTCGGGGAGGCGCAGCGCGGCTTCGACCTCCTCGGCGCCGGTGATCCACCAGACCCGTGTCGCCCGCTGGTACGTGATCGGGCCGAGCTCCCGCGCTCGCTCGTAGAACGCGTAGGGGTCGGCGAATCGCTCGGGAGCGAACGGGTTGCCCGGCTTGGTGAATCGGTCGAGCGCCGACATCAACCGGTCGTTCTTCGTGGCCGCCCGCAGCGCCGTCCACATCAGTCCCGTGGCCTTCGCAGCCGACGCGTCGCGGATCGGGCCGAGGCGTTCCCCCGCTCGGTCTCGGAGGGAGTCCAGCGACGCAGCCATGGGCTCAAGCCTAATCCTGAGCCAACTGCACGGGCCGGTTCTCTAGCCTTGAGCGTCGATGTCCGAGCCTCCCGCGAACGCGGCCGAACCAGCGGCCCGACCGCTGCAGATCGAGTATCCGGATCTGCCGATCACCGAGCGCCGTGAGGAGCTGCTCGAGGTCATCGGCGCGCATCAGGTCGTGGTGATCGCCGGCGAGACCGGATCGGGCAAGTCGACGCAGCTGCCGAAGTTCTGCCTGGAGCTCGGCCTCGGCACCGAGGGTCGTCGCATCGGCCACACCCAGCCACGCCGCATCGCTGCGCGCTCCATCGCCGAGCGGCTCGCCACCGAGCTGGGCGACGAGGTCGGCGGCACCGTCGGCTACGCCGTGCGATTCACCGACGAGGTGGGTGCCGACACCCGCATCAAGGTGATGACCGACGGCATCCTGCTCAACGAGATCCAGCGCGACCGCGACCTGCGGGCCTACGACACGATCATCGTCGACGAGGCCCACGAGCGCAGTCTGAACATCGACTTCCTGCTCGGCCACCTACGGGCGTTGATCGACCGGCGAGACGACCTGAAGGTCATCATCACCTCGGCCACGATCGACACCGAACGCTTCGCCGAGCACTTCGGCCGCGACGGCGAGCCGTGTCCGATCGTCGAGGTGTCGGGCCGCACGTATCCGGTCGAGGTGCGGTACCGACCGCTCGACACACCGGCGTGGGGCGAGGCGTCCGACGACTCGGGTCGCAACCCGGTGAAGGGTCAGCCCGAGGCTGTGTGTGACGCGGTGCAGGAGCTCTACACCGAGGGCGACGGCGACATCCTCGTCTTCTTCGCCGGCGAGCGCGACATCCGCGACGCCGAAGAAGCACTCAGCGAGCTGAACCTGCCGAACACCGAGATCGTCCCGCTGTTCGCACGCCTCAGCGCCGCCGAGCAGCACCGGGTGTTCTCGTCGCACCGAGGGCGGCGGGTCGTGCTGTCGACGAACGTCGCCGAGACGTCGCTGACGGTGCCGGGCATCCGCTACGTGGTCGACACCGGGACGGCCCGTATCTCGCGCTTCAACCGGCGCACCAAGGTGCAACGCCTGCCGATCGAAGCGATCTCGCAGGCCTCGGCGAACCAGCGAGCAGGCCGTTGCGGCCGACTCGGCCCTGGCATCGCGATCCGGCTCTACGACGAGGACGACCACCTCAACCGGCCCGAGTTCACCGAGCCCGAGATCCAGCGCACCAACCTCGCCGCGGTCATCCTCCGGATGAAGGCCGCCGGCCTTGGCGACATCGACGGCTTCCCGTTCGTCGACCCGCCCGACACCCGCTCGGTGCGCGACGGCCTGGCATTGCTGCACGAGCTCGGTGCGACCGACGAGGACGGCCGGCTCACCGAGCTGGGTCGCCGTCTTGATCGCCTGCCGGTCGACCCGCGGATCGGGCGGATGGTGCTCGCCGGCGCCGACCATCACTGCCTCGACGAGGTGCTCGTCATCGCCGCAGGCCTGTCCGTGCGGGACCCACGAGAGCGGCCGACCGGCCAGGAGCAACTCGCGGCCGAGCAGCACAAGCGGTTCAAGGTCGACGGCTCGGACCTCATGTCCTGGCTGAAGTTGTGGGAGTACATCCGCACCGAGCGTGCCGCCGGCTCTTCCAGCCGGT
>JAHDHM010000454.1 GCA_020631315.1 Acidimicrobiales bacterium | reverse complement strand
CCGACCTCGGTGACCACGACGCCGTCCGAGCAGCCGCCGCCGAGATGGCGAAGGATCCGACGCCGCTGCGGGCCCTGCTACACAACGCGGGCGCCCTGTTCAACGATCGCCGCGAGAACGACGCCGGCATGGAGCTCACGACCGCCGTGCAGGTCGTGTCCCCGTTCATCCTCACCACGGCCCTGCTCCCACGCCTCGAGGCAGCCGATCCCGGTCGCGTGATCACCATGTCATCGGGCGGCATGTACTCGACGGGCCTGCGGGTCGGCAGCTTGCAGATGGACGCTGACGGCTACAAGGGCACCGAGCAGTACGCCCGGTGCAAGCGAGCGCAGGTGACCCTCAACGAAGTGTGGGCCGAGAAGCTCACCGACCGGCCGGTCCGCTTCCACGCGTTGCATCCCGGTTGGGCCGACACTCCCGGCGTCGACGAAGCACTACCGACGTTCGGCAAGATCGTCGGCCCGCTGCTGCGGACCCCCGAAGAGGGCGCCGACACCATGAGCTGGCTCGCCGCCGACGACGGCGCACCGATCGACACGAACGGCGAGTTCTGGCTCGACCGTGCGACCCGCTCGATCCACAAGCTCCCCACCACCAAGCGAACCGACACCCCGAAACGCCGCCAAGAACTCTGGAACTGGGCGGTCGACGCCGCCAACGTCAGCGACCCAAGCGTGTGAGTGCAATGCCCGCGAACGAGACCGTAAGCAGTCCGAGCCGTCCGGCACCGAGCGACCATGAGGAGATCTCGATGAGAACAGAAGAACGAATCAACGGTGCGATCGAGGCTGCGACAGCAGCACGACGGCGCTCCTACTCACCATATTCGGGCTTCAAAATGGGCGCAGCCATCGTCGACGCCAACGGCACGATCGTCACGGGCACGCTGGTCGAGAACGTGTCCTTGGGACTGGCCATGTGCAGCGAACGAGCGGCGCTGTTCGCCGCCGTGGACGCCGACCTCACTCCGGAGGTTCTGGCAGTCAGCTCGCCACGAACCGATGAAGCGCTCACTCTTCCGTGCGGGGCCTGTCGTCAGGTCGCGCTGGAAATCGCAGGCCCCGACCTCTTGGTGGTGGCGGTGGACCCCGAAGGCACCTTCGAGACCCGCCACCTGCACGAGTTGCTGCCCGACGCCCCACATCGATTCACTCCGGCGACCCGGCCCGAGTGAGGGACTGCCGCGCCCATCAGGTTTGTGCTCTGCCGCAGATGGGTAGCTGACATACACCCTCCACCACGAAAGGCACTCTCATGGCATTCCTGCTCTGGCTTCTCGCCGTCATCCTCGTCGTCTCCGGCATCGTTGCACTGTTCCGTCGTGAGGTCCTGTACGGGGCCGTCCTGATCATCGTCGGCTTCCTGGTCGGTCCCGGAGGGGTGAGCATCTTCACGTGACGATGCCCGACTGATCCGCCGGACAGGGAGTTCCTCCCTGCATCGGTTGTCGAAGCGAGCTGAGCACCTCCCGGTTTCCGCAGGTGCTCAGCTCGCTTCGTCGTGTGGAGCCCGACACATCATCGTCATCAGCGCAGGACCAAAGTCCCTGGGCGCAGACCTGCAAGATACGGATCATCTAGGTATGAACACCCAGGCGGCATCTCAGGAGCAGACGGAGAACGACACGACGAATGGCGGCATGGTCGTCGGCCTCGACGGGACACCGCCGTCGCTGGCGGCGTTGCGCTGGGCAACGAGCACGCCAGCGGACTGGGGCCAGGTCGTCCCGGTCGCCGCGTGGCGGATGCCTTTGTGGCAGTCGGCGCTCGCCGGCTCGACCGCTGCAGTGGTCTGGGCCGAACTGGAGTTGGCAGCGGATCGAGCGATCGACGGCGTGGTCGCCGATCTGTCCGACGCGCAGCGAGAACGACTGGCCGAGCGAGTCGTCCTCGAAGGCGACACCGTCGCGATGCTGACGTCTGAGGCCGAGGCGCACGACCTGCTGGTCGTCGGCACTCGGGGCCGTGGTGCGGTGGCCGACACGCTGCTCGGATCGGTGTCGGTCGACTGCGTGATCCGCTCGAAGGTGCCTGTGGCCGTGATCCCCGAGGACGTCGACCTCGATGCAGCGGGGCCGGTGGTGGTTGGTATCGACGGGTCACCGAACAGCGCGGCCGCGCTGCGCTGGGTTCTGGAGAACACCGATGAGGGGGTGCCGATCGTGGCCGTGGGCGCCTGGACGTTCATCGTCCACGGCACGCTGGAATCGCCGCCGGTCTTGGACGGACTGACGGAGGCCGACACTCGTCGCCTGGTCGAGGACGTCGTGGAGAGGACCTGCGCCGAGGTCGGCCGTTCGACCGACGGGATCTCGCTCGAGATCCGCTGTGAGGATCCACGGGTGGCGCTCGACGCAGCGTCGAAGGCCGCTCGGATGCTGGTGATCGGCGCACGTGGGCTGCACGGCTGGGCTGCAGCCCTGCTCGGCTCGGTGGCGACGGCGATGGTGCACCAGCCCCGGGTACCGACCGTCACCGTCCCCGGCAGCTGAGCCACGACGTCACATAGGTCACGTCGGGAGTATCGGACCC
>JAHDHM010000453.1 GCA_020631315.1 Acidimicrobiales bacterium | reverse complement strand
CCGGACTTCGTGTGCATGTTGCGGACGAAGTCGTCCATCTGCGCCATCGCCTCGGGCGGCTGCGTCACGACCAGATCGGGACCCTCGGCGATGATCTCGAGGTTGTCGTCGGTCAGCAGGGTGGCGATTTCGACGATCACGTGGCGGCTCGGATCGAGGCCGGTCATTTCGAGATCCATCCAGGCAAGCATTCTCGCCAGCCTACCGCTCGGACTACGCTCCGGGCGTGCTCGACATCCCCCTCCAACAGCTCGATCCCGACCTCACCCCGCCCGCCTACGCCAATCCCGGCGATGCCGGCGCCGACCTCGTGGCCGCCGAGAACGTGACCCTCGCCCCCGGCGGCGGTCGGGCACTCGTGCCGACCGGCGCAGCCATCGCACTTCCCGACGGGTATGCCGCCTTCGTGCAGCCGCGTAGCGGCCTCGCCTACAAGCACGGCGTCACGGTCCTGAACTCCCCCGGACTCATCGACTCGGGTTACCGCGGCGAGCTGAAGGTGTTGCTCATCAACACCGATCCCACGACGCCGTTCGAGATCGAGCGGGGCGATCGGATCGCGCAGTTGGTCATTCAGCGGGTGGACGAGGCTCGTTTCGTGATCGTCGACGAGCTGCCGGAGTCCACGCGGGGCGATGGTGGCTTTGGGTCGACCGGTGTGAAGAGCTCCTGAGGAGCGTCAGACCAGCTTCGTGAACTGCACGACCCCGGCCACGGGGTCGGCGTCGAATCGATCGACCAGGTCGGCCACGACGACCTCGAATCGAACGATGTCGTCGAGATCGGTCGGTCGGGCACCGTCGTCGAGTCGCTGCGTGGCGCTGACGAGGATCTCGTGATCGTCGACCTCGAACGTGACGTCGACCGAACCGGCGTGATCCTCGTCGTTCAGCAGCAGGGCGAACGTCTCGTCGATCGCAAGACGAAGGTCGTCGATCGCCCGAACCGAGAGCCCCTTCCGGCGGGCGATGGACGCCGCGCCGATGCGCACGAGGCGGACGAATCGCATGGCCGCGGGGATCGTCAGACTGATCACGTCGGTCTCGGCCTCGCCGGACCCGGGTGCATCGACTGCCACGGCCATGATCTCAGTGTGGCAGGGAGGTGATGGCGTGCAGCGGACCGTGCGATCGTGCGGGTCGCGGTGCCCCCGACGTAGCGTGGCGGCGTGACGATTCTGGTGGATCAAGCGAGATGGCCCTGGCGCGGGACCGTGTGGTGCCACCTCGTGTCCGACCGGGACCTCGACGAGCTCCACGACTTCGCCGCCCGACTGGGGTGTCGGCGCGTCGGCTTTCAGGGAGACCACTACGACATCGACATCGACACCCGTGAAGTGGCGCTCGAGCTCGGGGCGACGGCCTGCGACAGCCGCGAGCTCGTGCGGCGTCTGCGAGCCGCCGGCTTGCGTCTTCGGCCCTCGTCGTTCCCGAAGTGGTCGATGGTCGAGCGGTGGAACGACCTCGATGATGCCACGGCCGTGATCGAGGCCGAGTCGGTCTCGCCGGTGCTCCGAGCGATGGCCGAACGCCATCTCGATCCAGCCACGCTGGGGGCGGCCACCGGTGCCGTCGTCCTGGCTCGGGAGGACGCTCGGGCGCTGATGGTCTACGGCGAGGAGGGCCAGCCCACGGCCACCGAGTCGTCGTCGGCCGGAGTACACGTGCGGGTTGATCGCCACGGCCGTTGGGCGGTCGAGTTGGTCGATCCGCCGCTCCGCTCCGATCGCTGACGGCGACTTTGCCCGAACGAGCCGACCTCCTAGACTCGTTCGCCGCATGAAGATCTGGCTGTTGGGCGTGGCTGCCCTCGTGGTTTTGGCCGGCTGTTCGTCAACCGACACCGATGTGGCGGGGGTGTCGACGAGCGTGCCGACCACGATCTCGACGACCACCAGCACGGTCGCTGCCGTGGTGGAGTCCACCGAACCACCCGCCGCTGAGCTCGTGCCGGCGGCCGAACTGCGGTCTCCGGGCACCATCACCATCGAGGACGTCGAGTACGAATTCGCGTTCGAGTGTTACGCGGCGGGCGTCGGCGACGTGCTTGCGCTGGGCGTGGGCACCGGCGGCACCGACCCGAGCACACAGGCGATCGTGCAGGCGTTCTTCGGCATGCCCTATGTGGCCATCCAGTTTCCCGATGGGCGGGTCCAGGAGCTCGCGGTGGACCGGGTGGCCGACCTCTTCCTGCAGGGAAGCGACATCCGCGGCAGCGCGCTGCGGTTCGTCGACAGCACCGACTCGGCCGGCGTGGGCGAATCGGTCGGCCTCGGAGCCGTGACGGTCGCGTGCGACGGGTTCGCTCCGGGTCTGCCCGAGGGTTGGGTCACCCCGGCTGAGAGCTGATCAGCAGCTCGTCTCGGCCTCGATCACGCCGACTCGACCGGACCGGAACGAGGTGGTTGCGGTTCCGTCGGTGGAGAAGATCACTCGGAACGCCGCGTCGTTCGCGTCGGACGGAGTGAAGATGAGGTCGTTGCCGCCGCCCGCCCGCGGGGCGGAGCTGAGACGATCGCCGAACAGCGCGAACAGTTCGTCCTC
>JAHDHM010000452.1 GCA_020631315.1 Acidimicrobiales bacterium | reverse complement strand
CGGACACCCACAGCAACTTCCCGTGGGGCTGGGCGATGGCGGCCAACACGCCGCTCAAGCGCTACAAGCAGAACACCCACGGCGGCGGCATTCGTGATCCGTTGGTGGTCGCCTGGCCTGGACGGGCCGACGACGGCTCGTTGCGGCATCAGTTCTGCCACGTCGCCGACCTGGTGCCGACCCTGCTCGACGGCCTCGACATCAGCGCCCCGAACGAGATCGGTGGCGTCGCGCAACAGCCGATCGAGGGAACGAGCTTCGCCTCGGCCTTCGACGATCCCGATGCCGACACCGGCAAGTCGGTCCAGTACTTCGAGATGTTCTCTCATCGAGGGATCTGGCAGGACGGCTGGAAGGCCGTCGCGTTCCACGCTCCGGGTACGCCCATCGACGACGACGTCTGGGAGCTCTACGACCTGGCAAACGACTTCGCCGAAAACCACGACCTGGCCGCCGAGCAGCCCGAGCGGCTGGCCGCCATGATCGACAGGTGGTGGATCGAAGCCGAGGCGCACCAGGTCCTGCCGCTCGACGACCGCTTCGGCGAACGGTTCGCCGAGAACGCGGCCCGGGTTCACGGTGAGCGCACCCGCTACGAGTTCTGGGCCGGCATGGGCCACCTGCCGACCGACGTCGCCCCCGACGTGCGGAGCCGCAGCTACCGCATCACCGCCGAGATCATCGACCTGCCCGAGAAGTCGAACGGCGTCCTGATCGCCCACGGCGACGCCACCACGGGTTACTCGCTGTATCTCGAGGACGGTGTGCCGGTGCACGACCTCAACATCGGCGGCTCGCATCAGATCGTCCGCGGCAGTGGTCCGATCGCACCGGGCGAACACACCGTCACGTTCGAGATGCAGCGCACGGAACCCGGCGGGCAGAACCGCCACGGCGTGGGTCGCCTCCTCGTCGACGGCACCGAGGTCGGCCGCATGGAGACCCACGACACGTTCTTCACGATGGTGTCGTTCTCCGGACTCGACATCGGCCACGACCGGGGCAGCACCGTCGGCGACTATCCGGCACCGTTCGCCTTCGACGGCGAGCTGCGTCGGGTCGTGGTCGAGATGGATCACGACCAGGACGTCGATCACGAGGCCGCAGGGCTCGCCCAACTCGCCCGCGAGTAGCCCAGACTGACGTCGATGACGATCCCGCCGCTCCCTCGTCTGCGCGTCCAGCGCAAACCGTGGAACCTCACCCGGGTCGCGGGCCGCTTCGTCGACGGCATCGCCGCCGTCGACGCCCAGCGAGAGCCGTTCGCCGAGTACTGGGACGAGCACAACGCACGACATCTGAACGGTGAGGGCCCCCTGTGGATCGCTCTCGGCGACTCGTCGGTCCAGGGCGTCGGCGCCACCTCACCGGAACACGGCTGGGTACCCAACGTCCTGGCCCGGCTGCAGGAGCTCGACCCGACGTGGCGTGTCCTCAACCTGGCCATGACCGGCGCCCGCATGTTCCACGTCGTCGAGGATCAGATTCCACTGGTGACGGGTCGTGAGCTCCGCCCCCAGCTCGTCACGTGCATGATCGGCACGAACGACTTCATCGGCGGCTCACCAGCACGGCGCCTCGAGGCCGATGCCACCCGGCTCGTGACCCACCTTCCCGACGGGACCTGGCTCGGGCGCGGTGGCGGACCGGGCCGCAAGCGCTCCGAAGCGTTCCGAGGGCCGCTCGACGCCGCCCTCGCATCCGGACGGATCAACGGCTTCGAGCCGTACCGCTGGCCGTCTCGTGAGGGCACGTTGGCCGCCGACCGCTTCCATCCCGGCGACCTGGGCTACCGCTACATCGCCGACAACTTCTGGTCCGCCTACTGCGACGCGACCGCCTGACGAACGACTGCTCGAGCTTGTGCAGCGAAGGTGGCCCCGGCTCACCGACCGGGTCGGGTGGGATGACCGTTGATTTCGACGAACCGGGGCCTCACTGAGCGTGGAAGTTCGCGCGGCGCAACACAAGAGCGCGCCCAGCGGTATCTGAACGCGTTCGCGTCAGTCTCGGTGTTCGACGAGGGTTTCCAATGTTCGGTCGAACGGCGGTTCAGAGCTCGGCGCCGTCCACCAGGCGCTTCACGAGACGAAGCCGTTCGTCGAGCTCCTGCAGACGCAGCTCCGTCCGCGAGAGGCGATCGACGATCTCGTCGGCGCTGGCTGAGGCGACGAAGGACTGCAACGCCTCGATCTCGTCCGCTGGCAGTGCGCCGGTGGTCGAGGAGTCTTGCGTCGGAGTGGGAATCGAGACGGATGCCATCAAGTGCTGAGAGTCACTGCAGGACCGCCTGGGGACAGAAATCTCGATGATTTCGAAAGAAAATCCCCTGCAACCACGCTACGCGTTATCATACGGCGCATCTGACTACTAGTAGTGACATTTCGTGAGAACTGGCTAGCTTCTGCGCCGCCGGGAATGGGTGGGACCACTCCGGAGGAACAACTGTGCGACGCCTTCTCCTCGGCCTGCTGGCCGTAGCGACCACACTCACGATTTTCACGATCAACCGCGCCTCGAACATGTGCAGGCATCTCAACTCCCATCCCCAACCCT
>JAHDHM010000451.1 GCA_020631315.1 Acidimicrobiales bacterium | reverse complement strand
CCGCCCCCCACCGGCAAGCCCGTCCCGTTCAACGCCTGACATGTTCGGACCACGAGACCGATGGGGTCGACTCACCGCCGACTGGCCGCCGAGCCGGCTCACCGTCGTCTACGACGACACCTGTGAGCTGTGCCGGCGGTGCCGGGTCTGGCTCGCCCTCCAGCCATGCCACGTCGAGCTTCGCTTCCTCGCCACCAGCGACCCGCAGGTCCGGGCCCTCTACGGAGACCAGCCCTGGTACCAGGTCGAGCTGATGGTGCTCGACGACCACGGCCGCGGATGGGTCGGACCGGAAGCCTTCCTGATGTGCCTGTGGGCCACGAAACGCTGGCGGGCGACCTCGTTTCGACTCACGGGTACGGCCTTCGCTCCGCTCGCCGAACGGTTCTTCCACGCACTTTCAGCGAACCGGTCGCTAGTCTCTGGAATGCTCAGCACCCACCACTGCGACGGCGATTCCTGCCAGGTCGAAGTGGCGGGATGAACCCCCGGGACCTTCACCATGGCAGCACCCAAGAAGCGAACCTCCGCCACCGGTGAGGAAACCCAGGCCCGCATCGTTGCCGCGACGATCCGCACGCTGCGCAACGAGGGGATCCGCGGCACAAGCGCTCGGGCGATCGCCCGGGAGGGCGACTTCAACCAGGCGCTCATCTTCTACCACTTCGGATCCGTCGACGACCTCGTCATCGCTGCGGTCGCCGAGCTGAGCAACAAGCGGATGGAGCGGCACCGTGTGCGGCTGGAGGAAGCAGACAAGCTCAGCGACCTCATCCGCATCGCCCGTGTCCTCAATGCCGAGGACCGTGCCGACGACAACATGACCGTCCTCACGCAAGCGTTCGCGGGAGCTCGAGGCGACACCGACATGGGCCCGAGGCTGTACGACGAGCTCGAACCGTGGAACGCCATGCTCGCCGATTCGATTCGGCGAACCCTCGGCTCGTCGCCACTGTCGACCGCCGTCCCCCACGAGAAGATCGCTCAGGCCATCGGGGCGCTGTTCCTCGGCATCGAACTGCTCGACGACCTCGATCCAAGCCGGGCGAACGCCGAGGAGCTGTTCGACACACTCGAACCCCTCGCCACAATGCTCGAGAATCTGCTCGACTCGCCACTGCTGCAGGCGTTGGGTCAGTCACAGGCCTGACCGCTCGTACCTGGCGGATCGAACTTGAGTGGCAGCCCTATCCCCCGGCCATCGTGGCGTCGTAGTCTTGGCGCATGACTGAAGCGATCGATCCAAAGTTCTTCCGCCGTGTGATGGGCCAGGTGCCCACATGTGTGACCGTCGTGACCGCCATGGTCGACGACGCACCACAGGCCATGGTCATCGGCAGCTTCGTCAGTGTCTCCCTCGACCCGCCACTGGCCGGGTTCTTCTGCACCGTCGGCTCCTACTCCTGGGAGCAGCTCAAGAAGGCCGACGTGCTCGGAGTGAATGTGCTCGGCGCAGACCAGATCGACGTCAGCAACGCCTGCATGCGGGAGCCGGCGGAGCGGCTCGACGGCCTCGATTGGGAGCTCGACGGTGGCGCGCCGCGTCTGGCCGGCACCACCGCCTGGATCACGCTCACGCCCCATCAGGTGATCGACGCCGGCGATCACGAATTCGCCCTGTGCAACGTCACCTCCATGGAGGTCCCGGACGAGCCGAACGAGCCCGTCATCTTCTACGGCGGCGCCTACCGCGAGCTCGCCCCGTTGCCCGACGCCGACTGATGCGTGTCGTCCGAGGCGACGGCCACCGAGCACACTTTCCCGATGGCGAGCTGTCCGGTGGCCGGCTGGTTCGCCCCTTCGAGTGCCCGGAACGGGTGGAGTACATCGAAACTGCGCTTGCCGCGGCCGGGCTGACGGATACCACGGCGCCGGGCTCGATCAGTGACGAGCTCTTGCACCAGGTGCACGACGCCGACTACGTCACGTTCCTCCGCACCGCGTGGGAGGAGTGGACTGCGGCAGGTCACTCGGCCGACATGATCCCCACGTGTTTCCCGGCACGACGAATGGCGCAGCGAGTCCCAACCGACATCGACGGCCGGCTCGGCTACTACGCCTTCGCGTCGGAGACGTCCATCACCGATGGCACCTGGACAGCCGCCCATGAGGCCGCGTCGATTGCCCACACGGCGCAGCGCCTGGTGAGCGGCGGGGAGCCCGTCGCCTTTGCGCTCTGCCGGCCGCCCGGGCACCACGCCTCCGCCGACTTCTTCGGTGGATACTGCTTCTTGAACAACGCAGCCGTCGCCGCTCAGGGGTTTCGCAACGACGGTGCCGAACGAGTCGCCGTGTTGGATGTGGACTTTCATCACGGGAACGGCACGCAGGACATCTTCTGGGAGCGAAGCGACGTGTTCTTCGCGTCGCTTCACGGAGACCCGCGAAGCGAATTTCCGCACTTTCTCGGCTTCGCCGATGAGGTGGGAGCGGGAGCGGGGGAGGGCGCCACGCTCAACCATCCGATGCAGCCGGGCACGGGGTTTGGCGAGTGGTCCGCGGCGCTGGACGACGCATTGGCCCGCATCGTTGACCACGGCGTTGACGCCCTGGTCGT
>JAHDHM010000039.1 GCA_020631315.1 Acidimicrobiales bacterium | reverse complement strand
GCCACTTCGGCAGCCACCAGTTCCGCTCGCCGAGCAGCTCCATCGTGGCGGGCACGAGCAGCATGCGGACCAACGAGGCATCGAGCAGGACGGCGAGGGCGAGCCCGGTACCGAACAGCTTCACGATGCGGTCGTCCTCCAGGAGGAACGAACCGAACACCACGGTCATGATCGCCGCAGCTGCGGTGATGACACGAGCGGTGACGGCGAGACCGTCGGCGACCGAGTTGGCGGCGTCGCCGGTGCGGTCGAACTCCTCCTTCACACGGCTGAGGAGGAACACCTCGTAGTCCATGGAGAGGCCGAACACGATGGCAAAGAGCATCATCGGCAGGAACGGCTCGATCGGCGCGGGCTCGATGCCCGTCAGGCCGCCGAACCAGCCCCACTGGAAGATGGCGACCACGACGCCATAGGCCGCCGAGATCGACAGCATGTTCATGATCACGGCCTTGAGCGGCACGAGCACCGATCGGAACACCATCATCAGCAACAGGAAGCTGACGCCGAGCACCACTGCGAAGAACAGGATGATCCGCCCGCCGAGGAAGCTCGAGAAGTCGATGTTCGCCGGCACCTGACCGGTGATGTTGGCCGCGATGCCGGTGCCGTCGACCAACGGCGCGACCACGTCGGAGCGCAGGCGCTTCACCGTGTCGGACGTGGCCTGGTCCTGCGGAGCGTCGGTCGGGATGATCTGGAACAGGAACGCCGCTGAGTTCTCCGGCGCAGCCTGATCGCTCGGGAACGGACCGACCACGCTGGCGACGCCGGGGTCGGCGGCGATGGCTTCGCCGATGGCCTGGATGGTCGGGGCGTCAGCAGGGCTGCTGACCTCGGCGGCCAGCAGGAACGGACCGTTGAAGCCGGGGCCGAAACCTTCCGAGATCAGGTCGTAGGCCTGGCGGGTCGTGGTGTCCTCGCTGAAGTTGCCCTCGTCCGAGAAGCCGAGGCGCAGGCCGAGTACCGGCGCGGTGAGCGCCAGCAGCAGAATCGTGCCGCCGATGGCGAAGGTCCACGGCCGGGCCTGGATCGAGCGGCTCCACCGGTACCAGAACGTCTCACGCACCGGCTTCTCGACCCGCTCCGGCACCCGCTGCTTCAGCGCCGGCACGAAGAAGCCGGCGATCAGGGTGAGGACCGTCAGCAGGAAGCCGACTCCGGCGAGCGCGGGCGCGCCGAGACCCACAGCGAGCAGGGCGACGGCGGCGAATCCGGCGGCGATGAGGCCGCGCCAGCGGGTGACCTCGATGCGATCCCCGGCGAACGACAGGAGGGCCGGGAGCAGGGTGATCGAGGCGGCCATGGTGAAGGCGACCGTCGTCGCAGCGGCGAGGCCGAGACCCTGCACGAAGGCGAGACCGATCACGAGCATGCCGACCAGCGACAGCACGACGGTGATGCCGGCGAACACGACCGCACGACCTGCGGTGTCCATGGCGCCGACGATGGCCTCGTCCCGCGGCACACCGGCTCTGGTGAGCTCGCGGTACCGGGTGACGATGAACAGCGCGTAGTCGATGCCGACGCCGAGGCCGATCATGAGGCCGATGACGGTGGCGAAGTCCGGGATGGTCAGGACGTTGCTGAGCAGCGTCACGGCACCGAGGCCGCCGGCACCCACGCCGACGAGCGCCACACCGATCGGCAACCCCATCGCGAGCACCGAGCCGAACGACACGATCAGGATCACTACAGCGAAGCCGAGGCCGATGAGCTCGGACTCCGGCGGCTCGAACTCCGACAGCGCAGCGCCACCGATCTCGATGCGCAGACCATCGACCTCCGGGAGCGCCTCGTGGATCTCGGCGCCGATCTCACCGGCACGCGTCTGGTCGACGCCTTCGACGAGGTTGACCTGGGCGAACGCGATGGTGCCGTCGGCCGAGATCTGGGCCTGACCGAACGGGGAGTACGGGGAGATGATGGTCACCTCATCGATCGCGTCGGCCTCGTCGAACAGCTCGGTCATCGACTCGACGACGGCCGGATCGTTGACGTCGGCTGCCTCGAACACGATCGAGCCACCGAACGCCGTACCGGCGCCCGGGAAGTGCTCCTCGAGCGTCTCGAAACCGGCGGAGGACTCCGACTCGGGGATCTCGAAGCCACTGTCGAATGCGGGGCCGACGGCACCACCGACGGCGTTGATGCCGAGCAGGATGCCCAACCAGGCGATGACGACGGTCGAGCGGCGGTTGATGCACCACTGGGCGATGGACCGGTACACGGCGACTCCAGTTCTCGGACTCGGGGGAGATGAGGGATTCGCTACGAGTCCGTAGCGTTACCGATGTTGAGTTCTACGGCATGTCCCAACGGCTGACAAGCACCGAACATGAGGACTTTCGTCACACCCATGAACGCCGACTGTGTGCCGAGAACCACTTTCGCTACGCTTCCGTAGCCCTCCCCCACTGTGCGGGACGAGCCCCGCACGAATCCGGACGACACCCGATGGCACGACCGCTGAGCACCGAGGCACGGGACAAGATGGTCCTCGCCGCACAACAGCTGATCGGCGACCTCGGGGTCGAGGGGTTCACCGTCGACGAGGTCGCACGACGCAGCGGCGTGGCGAAGACCACGATCTACCGCCACTTCCCGAACCCGAACGACCTCGCCGTCGAGGCCATCGACTGCATGGTCGAACCGTTCGAGGAGTTCGACACAGGCGATCTGCGAACTGACCTGCTCGGCTTCTTCGGCCAGGTCCTCCCCCACATGCACGAGCCCGAGATGCGTGAGGCGATGGCCGGCCTGTTCTCCCTGGCGGCACGCCAGCCCGAGTTCGGCCGCGTCCACAAGGCCATGATCGACGAGCGCAAGCTGCCGATGCGCAGAGCGATCCAGCGCGCGATCGCTCGTGGCGAGGTGGACCCGGCCGTCGATCTCGAACTCGTCATCGACATGTTCGAGGCACCGCTGATCTATCGGCGCATCCTGTTGGACGAGACGGTCACGCCCCAGACGCTGGAGCAGATGGTCGACTTCGTCCTGCGGGCCATCCGACCCTGAACGGCTGCGTCAGCCACGCTCACCACCCGAGGTCACGCTCGCCGTGCCGGAGGCTGCAGGGCGTCGCCACACCGATGGTTGATCGCTCGGATGACGGGGTCCTCGCGGTGCCAGCCGAGCAGCGACACCGTCGCCGTGGCGAGCGCGAAGCGGCGGCCCTCGATCGGCGGGAGCAGACACCAGCGAGCGATCAGGATCGACAGGAGGTGTCCGTGGGCGAACACCACACCCGTGCCATCGCCGAGCTCCTCGATGGCGTGGGCCAAGAACCCGTCGACCCGGGCACCGACGTCTTCGGTGCTCTCGCCGTCGATGATCGGGTGGGTCCACACCGACCAGAGCGGGATCTCCTCACGGGTGTGCGCCGTGGTGATGCCCTCGTAGACGCCGTAGTCCTGTTCCATGAGGCGGTCGTCGAACTCGATCTCCGGTCCGGGGTTCACGATCTCGGCGGTCTCACGGGCGCGGATCAGCGGACTCGACCAGACCCGGTCGACCTCCCAGTCAGCCAACGTCCGCTTGGCGGCGGCAGCTTCGCCTCGGCCCTTGCCCGTCAGCGGAATGTCGGTACGGCCCGTGTGGCGTCCGGTGGCCGACCATTCGGTCTCGCCATGGCGGATCACCAGCAGCTGGGGACGGTTCATCGGTCACTCTCCTGTCGACCGACGTGGACGCCGTCCACCGTCAGCTCGACTCGTTCGGTGTAGAAGCACACGAGGCCGGCGATGCCCGACGACTCGGGCAGCGGCGTGCGGTAGCCCCACACGAGGTCCTCGTGAACGGGGGCGTCATCGCCGACCTGCACGTGTCGAGACGACGCCAACGTGTCGACTCGCACCTCGGGGCTCCGAGGGTGGACGAAGACCTCGACGTCCTCCTCGAACCAGGAGTCGGCACGGTCGAACGGGATGTGGACGTGGCCGGGCAGCTGGTCGATGCGGCGCGTGGCCTCCGCCGCGTCGGCGGCCTCGAGGAAGCCTGCGTCCACTGCCTGCTCGGGCAGGTACCAGACCGGGTAGTAGGGGTGCTCCCACACGAAGACGCTCGCCGTGGTGTCCACCACCGTCACCCCGTCGAGCTGAGCTCGGATCCATCGAGGGTTGGGTTCGGTCCGCAGTTCGGTCACGGGCTCCACAACCGCAGCTTCGCACCCCGGATTCCGTCGCGCCCCCGAACGGCCGAGCAGATTGGCACAGCCCACGAACGACACAGCCCCGAACAGCACACGCCGGACTACGGTCGTCGCATGTCTGCGACGTTGCTCTCGACCCGCCAGGTCGCCGAGTTCGTGGCTCGCGGCTTCCTCGAACTGGCCGGTGTCGTAGGGCCGGAGCTCTGCGATGCGGCTCGCGACGAGATGGCCGCGATCCTCGAACGATGGGGAACCGCGGAACGACCCAGTGCCACCGTCAGCGGAACGGCACTCGATGAGGTGCTCCCCGCTCCGTCTGCGCTCGGCGCAGTCCTCCGGCTGCCCGCTGTGCGCGGAGCCATCCACAGCCTCGTGGGACCTGACGCCGTCTTCGACCACGACTTCGTCCACATGAAGCCGGCCGGCGACCTCGCCAGGCAGGCACTGCACTGCGACGCGGCGCTTGACTCGACGACGAGCTTCGACATCCAGCTGTTCTTCTTCCCCCACGAGATCGGACCGGGTGAAGGTGGCACCGGCTTCGTTCCCGGCACCCACCTGCGGGACGTGCACACGACCGATGTCGCCCGCTACCAGCACCTGGCCGGTGAGCGGAGTTGGACCGGTCCCGCGGGAACCGTGCTGATCTTCCATCAAGGCCTGTGGCACCGCGGCATGCCGAACCGCTCGAGCCGTGATCGCTGGATGTACAAGCTGCGGCTCAACCCGACACGACCGCAGGTGCGCTTGTGGGACACGAGCGACCTCGACGCTGTCTCACCGGGTCGAGCCGACCACGTGTTCGCCACGACGACTCCGGACACGGTGCCCGAGTGGCTGCGGCGTGGCGAACGGTGGATGGGCGGCTCCGACCATCGGCTCGAACTCACGTCGCGCGCCCGGCTGTGGCGACAGCTCTCCGGCGACGACTCGTTCGACATCGACTGGTACCTGACCCGCCACGAACGACGCACTGAGCTCGACCGACGAGCCGGCACGTCATGAACCCCGAGACACATCGCCAGGAAGTACTCGTGCTGTGGCTGGCGCACGCTGCGCTCGACGCGCCGGTCGTCGGATGGAGCCACTGGTCCGGCGCCCGCGACGCGGCGCTCGACGACGAGGCGCCCCCGTACGACTCGGGTGTGGGCGCGCTCGCCGACGGGTGGCGCCTGCTCCAGATCACGCCGACGGTGCCACCGGCGTCGGGCCGTGACGAGCGCGAGACCCTGCTGCGCCACGAGTACGTCTTCGAGAGGATCGTCGAGTGGCCGAGAAGCTGAAGGACCGCTTCGGTCCCGAGATCGCCGTCGACATCGCCGCGTCGCTCGCCGAGCGGGTCCGAGCCAGCGGCCACCCGTTCGACGAGGCGGCGTTCGTCACCGACGCGCTCGACGGCTTCGACGACCTGGAGCTGACCGATCGTGCTCGTTCCATCGCCGCGGCGATGACGACGCATCTGCCCTCCGATCCGGTCGAAGCACTCGGCATCGTCGTCGCCTCCCTCGGCCCCGAGCTGACGAGCAGCGACGACGGCATGTTCGGCATGGAACCGTTCCGGTATCTGCCGCACGTGCAGTTCGTCGGCGGGCTCGCCGACGTCGCCGACCCGGCGGCGGCGCCCGACGCCTTCGCTGCGGCGATGCACGCCCAGTACGAGCTGACGAAGCGCTTCACCGCGGAGTTCAGCATCCGCGCCTATCTCGATCTCCACGAGGCGGCGACGCTCGAGGTCCTCAGCGACTGGACGACGGATCCGAACGAGCACGTCCGACGACTCGTCAGCGAAGGCACGAGACCCCGGTTGCCGTGGGCGCCGCGACTCGCCGGGTTCGTCGCCGACCCCACTCCCGTGGTCGAGCTGTTGGAGCAGCTACGCCACGACGACGCCGAGTACGTGCGCCGCTCGATCGCCAACAACCTGAACGACATCGCGAAGGATCACCCCGACCTCGTCGTCGAGGTCACGTCTCGATGGTGGCCCGAGTTCGCACCGGGCAGTCGTGGCCGGGCGATGATCCGCCACGCCCTCCGCACACTCGTCAAGGCGGGCCACCCGGGTGCGCTCAGGGTTCTCGGTTTCGGCGCCGACTCGCCGGTCGTCGTGGTCGATGTCGCCGTCGAGCCGGACATCGCCGCGATCGGCGACGACGTGCACGTGAGCCTCACCGTCGAGAACCCTTCGGACGAACCCGCCGGTGCGCTGCTCGACCTCGTGATCCACTTCGTGAAGGCGAACGGCTCGACCTCACCGAAGGTGTTCAAAGGTGCAGAGCGGCACTTGGAGCCCGGCGAGCGGGCCACGATCCGCAAGAAGGTCTCGCTGCGTCAGCATTCGACGCGGACGCATCATCCCGGCACCCACCGCGTCGACGCACAGCTCAACGGTGTCACGGCTGCTGGTCCGACGTTCGAGGTGACCCCGTGAGCGAGCGGGAATCGGATGAGCACGACGTCCCGGCGGCTGACGACGTGCAGCAGAGGACGTTCGACTTCCTGCGGAGCCTGGGTGCCACCGATGACGAACTCGCCGAACCGGGCATGGACCCGTCGAACCTCGCCGCTCGACTCACGATGCTGCCGACGCGGGACACCATCTCGATCCGCGAACTCGCCGAGCGCGCCGACGCCGACCTCGACGAGGTCATGGCGATCCGTCTCGCGCTCGGTCATCCGGCGACGGACCCGGACGCCATCGTCGCGAGCGAGGACGATGTCGAACTGTTCCGTGGGCTCGCCGCAGCGTCGGCGTTCTTCGGCTCGGCTGCCATCCACGACATCGCCAGGGTCATCGGCGTGTCGGTCACCCGTATCGCCGACGCGCTGATCTCGACGTTCCTGGTGAACGTGACCAGGCAGCACCTGGACGACCCCGAGACCGATCTGGTGATGGCGCAGGCGAACGCTGCCGCTGCGCAGTTCATGCCGTTGCTGCGCCAGGCGATGGACAGCTCGGTGCGCCGGCACATCATCGAGAACGGTCGTGCGACCGACGCTGCCGACGGCGACTTCGAGACCCAGGAGCTCGCGGTCGGGTTCATCGACCTCGTCGGCAGCACCCGGCTGACCCGCACCCTGTCGTTCGAGGACGCAGGCAGGCTGTTCCGGGCGTTCGACGAGGCCACGACCTCGACCATCACAGCCGGGGGCGGTCGTGTGGTGAAGCTCATCGGCGACGAGGTCATGTTCGCCGCGGGTGATGTGGCGACCGCCATCGAGATCGCCGACGCCATTCGATCGACCCTGGGAACGATCACCGCGATGCCTCCGATCCGTGGCGGTGTCGCGTACGGGCCGGCGTTGCTGCGTGACGGTGACGTCTACGGCGACATCGTGAACCTCGCTGCACGGTTGGCGAAGCACGCAGCCGAGGGTGTCGTGCTGGTCGCCGATCCGAGCGGTGCCGTGTCGGCCGGCGAGCAGGTCGAGGTGACCGACCTCGCTGGCATCGATGAGCCCGTCAGGGCTCGTCGGATCTGATCCGTTCTGCCGGGAACGGACCATGCCGCCGGTCGTATCGTCCCGGCATGAGCGAAGCGACACCCGCCCCGTCCGACGACGTGAAGGTCCGCCGGGCAGCCGCCCGAGCCGCGTACGACGCTGCCTCCGTGCACGAGATCGTCGACGCGTCGATCGTCGCCCACGTCGGGACGGTCCGCGACGGCACGCCGGTCGTGATCCCGATGTTCGCTGTGCGCGACGGTGACCACCTCCTTCTGCACGGTGCGCCGGCCGCCGGAGCGCTCCGTCGTGGTGAAGGCGTCGAGATCTGCGCCACGATGACGTTGCTCGACGGCCTGGTGTTGGCTCGCTCGCCGTTCCATCACTCGGTGAACTACCGGTCGGTCGTCATCATCGGCACCGCCGAACTCGTCGACGATCCAGCGGAGAAGGAACGTGCGCTGGAGCTGTTCGTGGAGCGGCTGATCCCCGGTCGTCAGGAACACCTGCGCCAGAGCACCACGAAGGAGATCCGGGGGACGTCGGTGCTGCGGGTGTCGCTGGAGAAGTCGTCGGCGAAGGTCCGCTCGGGTCCGCCGATCGACGACGACGAGGACTACGAGCTGCCGATCTGGGCCGGTGTCGTGCCGGTCACGACGGCGTTCGGTCAGCCCGAGGACGACCCTCGCAACCTCGACGGTGTGACCGTCCCGGAGCACGTCCGGGCCATCGCCGGGCGCGTGCTCTAGAGCTCACGCCACGTTCGTGCCCCGGTTGGCTCAGGCCAGCGGGCTGCCGTAGCGCAAGAGGTTCGCGTCGTCGTCGAGGTGGGCGCCTTCGCGCAAGCCATATGGCGTGTCGCTCGGGGCGTGATCGGTGCCACCGGCACTCGAGGTCGACCATGCCGTGTAGAGCGCGTCGGCGTCGGTGACCCACAGGTAGGCCGCACTCATGTTGCGCTTCGGCTTCAGCGCAGGGCGACCGCCCACCTCGGCGAGGTGGATCTCGACCTCACCCCAACGGGCATATGCGTAGGGCGCGCCCTCGTACATCTCCACCGCGAAGCCGAGCGCTCGGTAATGGTCGACCGCGCTGCCCAGATCACGCACCGGGAAGATCGGCGCGGCTCGCTTCGGCGGATCGAGTGCGGTCATGGGCTGACCGTAGCGGGCGCCGGCGGCAGCGTGTAGGCGCCGACCACTCCGTAGGTGGTCGTCTGCCGGTCGCCGTTGCCGAGCAGGTACTCGATCGTCGGCGCCAGGACGAGCACGAGCTGATCGGCATCGATGTCGCCGAGCTCGAACGCCACGCTGACCGTGCCGTCGTCGGCGATGCCCTCGGCCACTGCGAACAACGGCTCGAGCTCGGGTCCCAGCAGGAACCACGACTGGCCCGGCATCACCTGTGGGGAACGGCATCCGGACGGATGCGAGCCGAAGCGGACGTCCTGCCGCTCGACCATGACGAGCACCGTGTCCGCGGCGACCTCGATCTCCCCGATCACGAAGTCGAAGAACGTGCCCACCGGATCGACACGCGACGGGATGCAGCTGAGGCCGAGCACACCCGAGTCGAAGAGCTCTTCCCCCACGACGTCGGCCACCGGCGTGGCGTCGGAGTAGAGACCCTCGGGAGCTCTGGCGGTCGGCGTGGCAACGGGGGCGTTCGGCGTGACCGTGGTGGACGTGCGCCCGGCGATGTAGCCGAGGGTCGTCGTCGGTGCGGCTGCTTCCGAGGTGTCAGCGCGCTGGTCGTCGCCCGAGGACGCGCACGCTCCCGCGGTGATGGCCAGACCGAGCAGGGTGGCGAGGAGGAGGCGGTGGCGACGTGTCGTGCCGCCTGCAACCCCGTCCAAGCGTCGTTCGTTCCCGTAACGTGCGGAGATGGACGTCGCCGTCGTCGACTTCACGTCGCCTGATGCACCTGCCGAGTTCACCCGCAGCCTGCGCGAGACGGGCTTCGCGGTGCTGACCAACCATCCGCTGCCATGGTCGCTGGTCGAGCAGATCTACGCGGAGTGGGCCGACCTCTTCGACTCGCCGGAGGTCGAGCGGTACGCGGAGGACCCGACCGGCCAGACCGGCTTCTTCCCGGCAGCGTCGTCGGAGACCGCCAAGGGCGCCGAGGTACCGGACCTCAAGGAGTTCTTCCACGTCTACGAGTGGTCGACCTTCCCGTCCGAGGTGAGCGATGCGGCCCTGCGGTATCGCGAGATCGCCATGTCGATGGCCAGCACGCTGCTCGGCTGGGTCGAGGAGAACACGCCGGCCGAGATCAGCGATCGTTTCTCGATGCCGCTCGCTCAGATGATGGACGGGTCCACCCGCTCGCTCTTGCGGGTGTTGCGGTATCCGCCGCTGACCGGCGTCGAGCCCGACGGCGCCGTTCGTGCCGCCGCGCACGAGGACATCAACCTGCTCACCGTGCTGCCCGCGTCCGACGAGCCGGGTCTCGAGCTGCTCGGCGCTGACGGCGAGTGGTACCCGGTCCCGTGCGACCCGGGCTCGGTGGCGGTGAACGCGGGCGAGATGCTCGACCTCGCCAGCGACGGCTACTACCCGGCCACCACCCATCGCGTCGTGAACCCGTCCGGCGAGGCCGCTCGGCGAGCTCGCATGTCGCTGCCGATGTTCCTGCACCCCGCCGACGACGTGGTGCTGGCCGACGATCGGACCGCCTACTCGTTCCTCCAGGAACGGATCGCCGAGCTGCGACGAAAGGACGACTGACGTGCAGAGCCAGGTGCGTGCCGTGCTCGACTCGGGCCTGCCGCCCGACGACGACCATCCGTATCGATCCGGTCCGTGGCAGCCGCAGACCACCGAGTTCGACGCGTGGGATCTCGTGGTCGAGGGCGAGGTCCCCGACGATCTGAGCGGCACGTACCTGCGCAACACGGAGAACCCGCTCTTCGAGCCGATCCGTCGCTATCACCCGTTCGACGGGGACGCGATGATCCACGCGATGTCGTTCGGGGGCGGCGACGCCCGCTACTCGAACCGGTTCGTGCGCACCGAGGCGCTGCTCGCCGAGCAGGAGGCCAAGCAGAGCCTGTGGGCCGGCATCACCGAGCACCCGTCGACGGCGTTGGCCGACCACGGCTGGGGCGCCCGGACGATGATGAAGGACAACGCGTCGACCGACGTGATCGCCCACGGCGGTGTCGCCCTCGCCAGCTTCTACCAGTGCGGCGAGCTGTACCGGCTCGATCCGGTGACCGCCGAGACCCTCGGCACGTCGTCGTGGAACGGCGCCTTCCCGGCCAACGGCGTGTCGGCCCACCCGAAGGTCGACGAGCACACCGGCGAGCTGCTGTGGTTCAACTACTCGGCCAGCGAGCCGTACTACCAGTACGGCGTCGTGTCGCCCGAGGGCGAGCTGACGAACCTCGTCGACATCCCGGTACCCGGGCCCCGGCTGCCGCACGACATGGCGTTCACCGAGAACTGGACGATCCTGCACGACCCGCCACTCGGCTGGGACGAGGCGGCACTGGCCGACGGCCACTACGCGAACCGGTTCCATCGCGACACGCCGACGCGGTTCGGGCTGATCCCCCGACACGGCTCGGCCGACGACATCCGCTGGTTCGAAGCCGACCCCACCTTCGTCCTGCACTGGACCAATGCGTACGAGGACGGCGACGAGGTCGTGCTCGACGGGTTCTTCCAGCACAACCCACGGGCCAAGGGCGTCGATCGCATGAGCGGCGTGCACAAGGGCTTCGAGACACTCGACATGAACGTGCTCGGCGCACGGGCGCACCGGTGGCGGTTCGATCTCCGGACGGGTCAGACCCGCGAGGAGCCGACCAGCGAGCGTTGCCTCGAGTTCCCGACCATCAACGCACGTCACGGCGGACGGCGGCATCGGTACTCGTACAACGCGATCTGCGCCCAGGGCCTCTTCGCGTTCACCGGGTTCGTGAAGCACGACCTCGACACGGGTGACGAGATCGCCGTCGAGATGGAACCCGGCGTCTTCGTGAGCGAGACGGTCATGGCGCCCCGCGACGGTTCGACCGCCGAGGACGACGGCTACCTGCTCACGTTCACCACCGACATGAACCGCGACCTCAGCGAGTGCCTGGTCTTCGACGCCGCCGACCCGGCCGCCGGTCCGGTGGTGCGTCTGCGGCTGCCCGAACGCATCGCATCCGGTACCCATGCCTGCTGGGCGCCCACCCACCTGACCACCGCACCGTTCCACCTGTGAACGCCGCGTCGCTGCTCTGAGCTGACCTGGGAGACACCCGATGACTGAAGCCGATCGTCTCAACGAGTTCTTCGGACCGCTCGCTCCCGGGCTGCACGGTGTCGTCTTCGACAGCGCCGAATCGCACGAGGTCACGGGCCACATCGACGTCTCCGGTGCGCTGATCGCCGGCACCGGCTTCCTGTTCGCTCCCGCGGTGATCTCGCTGGCCGACACGTTGTGTGCAGGCGGCTGCGGCCTGAACATCCCCGAGGGACACAGCTTCACGACCGTCGAACTGAAGTCGAACTTCATGTCGAGTGCCCGGGAGGGCGAACGCGTCGTCGGCGTGGCGACGCCTGCACACCTCGGCCGACGCACCCACGTCTGGGACGTCACCGTCACCAACGAGACGACCGGTCGGCTGATGGCGCTGTTCCGCTGCACCCAGATGGTCCTCGAACCCCGCTCCTGATCGCCCCGCAGCCGAACTGTCTGTCTCCAGCGTTGCCGTGGCAGCGATGGGAACAGACAGACGCATCGCAGCGTCAGATGTGGTCCCAGCCGTCGGGCAGGACTGGGGTCGGCCAGCGTGCGCCGGGATGGCGAGCGTGCCAGTCGGTGTCGAAGGGCCACGACGGGCCCTCGATGCGTTCGATCACGCGGCTCGCCTCTCGACGAACGGCGTTCGCGAGGTCGGGCTCGAACACGCCTCGATCGACCAGCTCGTCGAACTCCTCGGCGTCCTTCCATCGCCACGACGAGCAGTCGGGTTCGGCGACGACGTCGAGCATGAGGTCCATCGCGTCGATGCCATCGGGCCGACGCTCGAACGGACGCTGCAGGTTGACGTACCAACCCAGCGGTGCGCCATCGGGTCGCCAGGAGACCCAGAGCGCGTGCCAGTCGCCGGGACGGATCAGCCAGAGGGTGTCGACGTCCCACACGTGATCGACGAGCACCCAGTCCTCGTGGACGAGGTTCGCGATGACCCGAGGCGCCCGGTCGGTCGGGTCGTCCGGGTTCACCGGTGCCGTGCGGGTGGGCGGCGTTGCCGGCACCTTTCGCACGGTGCCGTGTGGCAGCCAGAGCTGGAGGAGATCGTCGGCGTCGTCGACGACGATCATCGGGCGCGCCGCCCACAGCCGGCCCTTCCAGATCTCTCGATGGACGATCGTCGTCCCGGGCTGCCACCGCTCCATGGCCTCATCATCGCCGACCGGGAACGCGCCGGTCGGGCACCATGGTCGACGTGCCCATCACGATCTACGTCAGCCACCCGCAGGTCGTCATCGATGCCGACGTCCCGGTACCGGAGTGGGGCCTGAACGACCGAGGCCATGAGCGTGCCGCGGCCCTCGCCGGGGCAGGGCTGTTCGGCCGCATCGATCGGCTCGTCACGAGTGACGAGCGGAAGGCCCTGGACACCACCCGGCACCTTCTGGCCGGCTGCGACCTCGAACCGGTCGTGGACCCGCTCACCGGCGAGACCGACCGCAGCGTGCCCGGCTTCGCACCTCCTGACGAGTTCGAGGTCCAGGCCGACGCGTGGTTCGCCCATCCCGAGGTGTCGACCCACGGCTGGGAGTTGGCCGTCGACGCGCAGCGACGAATCGTCGAGGCCCACGCCCGTGCGCTCGACGGGTTGGCCGACGACGACGTGTTGGTCATGGTCGGCCACGGCGGTGTCGGCACGCTGTTGTGGTGCCACTTCGCCGACGCGCCGATCGACCGACGCCACGACCAGCCCTTCGGCGGACACCTCTACGTGATCGGTGCCGACGGCCGGCCCGACGGCCCCTGGCGAAGCTTCGAATCCGCCGACGGCTGACCCGGCGACGGCGTACGGTCACTGGCGATGCTGATCCGACGCGCCACCACCGCCGACGCCGCCACCATCCACGACATCCTGATCGATGCGTTCACGAAGCGCTTCGGCTCGACGGTCGAGGCGGGGCTCGCGGCCCAGCTCGTGATGGACGGCGACGTCCCTCCTGAGCTGAACCTCGTCGCGGAGCTCGATGGTCAGGTCGTCGGACATTCGGTCACGAGCCGTGGCGCCGTCGTGCACGCCGACGGTTCCGAGACGCCGGCACTCGGCCTGGGTCCGATCGGGGTGCTCCCCGACCTACAGCGCAGTGCCGTCGGCTCGGCGTTGATGCATGCGAGCCTCGCCGCCGCCGACGCCATGGGCGAACCCGTCGTGGCGCTGCTCGGCGATCCTGCCTTCTACAGCCGCTTCGGCTTCGTGACCTCGACGGATGTCGGCATCGCTGCCCCGGACGAGAACTGGGGTGTGCACTTCCAGGTCCGAACGCTCAGCACACACACGCCCGACCTCGTCGGCACGTTCCGTTACGCCGCAGCCTTCGACGGCGTCTGAGCCACGGCCGCAGCCGGGGCTCAGACCAGCGATCGGCGGTAGCGGACCTCGTCGATCTCGGCTCCCTCGAGCACGTCGACTCGGGACAAACCGTCGGCGGACCAACCTTCACGCTCGTAGAACCGACGCGCACGAGCGTTCCCGGCAGCGACCCACAGCACGGCGTTCGTGTAGCCACGGTCGATGAGTGTGGACACGCACTCAGCGAACAGTGCCGGTCCGGCGCCAGTTCCCCAGGCGTGCTGTTCGAGATAGAGCAGCACGACCTCGCCGAGGCCCGGCTCGTCGTCGTTGACCGCCGAGCGGACGAGCGCGAACCCCACCACGCCTCCGTCGAGCTCGACGACCAGTCTGCGGCCGCCTTCCGGCTCCGCTCTGGCTTCGAAGGCGCATCGCCAGTTCGCTGCGCGTTCGACCGGGTCGAGGCCGTCCAACAGCACGTCCGGGAAGATCCCGCGGTACGCCGCCTGCCATGACCGGACGTGCACACGACCCATGGCGTCGGCGTCGTTGATGGTCGCAGTGCGGACGTGGATCGAGGCCATACCGCATGGTTTCAGACGGGTCGGCGCCTCGCAGGGAGTGCCGGCTGGCAGACTTGAGGGTTCCCCGTTTCAGGAAGCCCTGCCCATGAACGCCACCGCTGGCGCCGTTGCGACGCGCGACGACCTCCGCAACATCGCCATCATCGCCCACGTCGACCACGGGAAGACCACCCTCGTCGACGGCATGCTCCACCAGTCCGGTGCGTTCCGCGCCAACGAGGCCGTCGCCGAGCGCGTCATGGACTCGATGGACCTCGAACGCGAGAAGGGCATCACGATCCTCGCCAAGAACACGTCGGTCCGGTACACGACCGAAGCCGGCGACGAGGTGAAGTTCAACATCGTCGACACGCCCGGCCACGCCGACTTCGGCGGCGAGGTCGAGCGAGCGCTCACCATGGTCGACGGCGTCGTCCTGCTCGTCGACTCGTCCGAGGGGCCGCTCCCCCAGACCCGCTTCGTGCTGCGCAAGGCGCTCGCGCTCGAGCTGCCGATCGTGCTGGTGATCAACAAGATCGACCGGCCCGACGCCCGCATCGCCGAGGTCATCGACGACGCGTACGAGCTGTTCATGGACCTCGACGCCCGCGACGACCAGATCGACTTCCCGATCGTCTACTGCAACGCCCGCGACGGCCTCGCCACGCTCGACCTCGACCAGCCCGGCACCGACCTGCGCCCGCTGTTCGACACGATCCTCGAGACCGTGTCGCCGCCGACGTACGACCCGGAGCATCCCCTCCAGGCATGGGTGACCAACCTCGACTCCAACGCCTATGTCGGTCGTCTGGCGATGTGCCGCATCCTCCACGGCGAACTGAAGCGCGGCCAGACCGTCGCCTGGTGCACGACCGACGGCCGCACCGAACGGGCCAAGATCGGCGAGCTCTACGTCACCGAGTCCCACGTCCGTGTCGAGACCGAGTCGGCGCGTGCCGGCGAGCTGGTCGCCATCTCGGGCATCGAGAACATCACGATCGGCGAGACCCTCACCGACCTCGAGGACCCGCGACCGATGCCGGTCATCACCGTCGACGAGCCGAGCCTGTCGATGACCATCGGCATCAACACGTCACCGCTGGCCGGCAAGGACGGCAAGAACCTCACCGCTCGCGTCATCAAGAACCGACTCGACGCCGAGCTCATCGGCAACGTGTCGATCCGGGTGATGGACACCGACCGTCCCGACGCCTGGGAGGTCCAGGGTCGTGGCGAGCTGCAGCTCGCCGTGCTCGTCGAGACCATGCGTCGTGAGGGGTTCGAGCTGACCGTCGGCAAGCCCGAGGTGGTCACCAAGACGATCGACGGCACCCTCCACGAGCCGACCGAGCGTCTCAGCATCGACATCCCCGACGAGCACACCGGCGCTGTCACCCAGCTCCTCGGTGAGCGCAAGGCGACGATGCTCAACATGATCAACCACGGCACCGGGTGGATCCGCCTCGAGTACATCGTTCCGGCGCGTGGCCTGATCGGCTTC
>JAHDHM010000038.1:15988-16197 GCA_020631315.1 Acidimicrobiales bacterium | reverse complement strand
GTCGACCACCCGATCCTGATGCCGCTGCCGTGGGGCAAGGACCGCCGAGCCGTCACCGAGGCGACGATGGCGGCCGCCGTGGGCCGGTGACGCTCGCCGTCGGCGCGCTGGAAGCGACCGAGCGCTGCCATCGGCTCGGGCTGCTGCACCGCGAGCACCAGGTCGGCGATCAGGTTCGCATCGACCTCGCACATGGTGACGACTGGGCC
>JAHDHM010000038.1:15002-15978 GCA_020631315.1 Acidimicrobiales bacterium | reverse complement strand
ATTCGAACCCGTCGACGCCGACGGCACGATCTGGACGCTCGAACAGCTGCGCACGCTGCCCGATGCCATCGGGCCCGATCTCGACGTGCTCTGTGTGGGCCTGAATCCGAGCCTCACGGCAGCCGACCTCGGTCACGGGTTCGCCAGTCCGAGCAACCGGTTCTGGCCGTCGGCACTCGACGCCGGGCTCGTGTCGGTGCCCAAGGACCCGTGGCGCTCCGTCGCGGTCGACCGCATCGGGTTCACCGATCTCGTGAAGCGGGCCACGCGAGCTGCGTCCGAACTGAAGGCGGCAGAGTTCCGGGATGGTCGCGACCGGCTCGAGTGGACGATCGAGACGCACCGACCCCGCACCGTGTGCGTGATGGGCGTGACCGGATGGCGTCGTGTCGCCGCCCGTGACGCAGAGCTCGGCTGGCAACCCGATCATCTCGGTGGCAGCCCCGTGTACGTCATGCCCAACCCGTCCGGTCTGAACGCCCACACGAACCGGGCTGATCTCGCCGAGCACCTGGGCGTGGTGCTGCGTCAGGTCGGTCGTTGAACGCGAGACGGCACCGCCCAGGGGCGGTGCCGTCGTCACGATGTCAGAGGTGGGCGGACTGTGCCCGAGAGGGCGTCAGTCGGCGTCGCCGAGCACGCCCACGGGGCACGACACTCCCGTGCCACCGATGCCGCAGTAGCCGTTCGGCACCTTGGCCAGGTACTGCTGGTGGTAGTCCTCGGCGTAGTAGAACTCGCCGAGCTCGTCGATCTCCGTGGTGATCTGGCCATAGCCGACGGCCGACAGTGCTGCCTGGAACCGGTCACGCGACGCCTCGGCGGCGAGCGCCTGGGCTTCGGAGTTCGTGTAGATCCCGGACCGGTACTGGGTGCCGACGTCGTTGCCCTGACGCATGCCCTGCGTCGGATCGTGGTTCTCCCAGAACACCGTCAGGATCTCGTCGAGCGAGACGACGGACGGGTCGAACACGAT
>JAHDHM010000038.1:0-14992 GCA_020631315.1 Acidimicrobiales bacterium | reverse complement strand
ACGTCGGGTTGGGTGTGTACCCGGCGGCGTAGCCGACCGACGTCGAGTAGACGCCCTCGGTCTCCCAGAACTTGCGTTCCGCACCCCAGAAACACCCCATGCCGACCACGAGGGTCTCGAAACCGGCGGGCCAGGGACCCTTCAGGGGGTTGCCGTTCACGAAGTGTCGATCGGGCACCGGCATCGTCATCGACCGGCCGGGCAGTGCTGCCTCGGGGTCCACCATCGTCTGCTTGTCACGTCCGAACCACATCTCGGGCTCCTTTCGTGTCGTTCTGCAAGCCGAAACACCGGTCCGAGACCGTTCGTTCCACGCGAAGCGCGATCGGCGACACGTTCACACTTCGTTCCTGAACTGTGTCAGCCCCGGGCGGCCGGCGAGAGATCACGTGCGGCCTGGACCGGATCGATGCCACCGAACGGCATGATCGCGATGGCCGAGGTGTCCACGCCCTGCTCGTGGTAGCGGTCGATGTGCTCGCGGCACTCCTCGGGTGTGCCGTGGACGATGAGCTCGTCGACGACGGAGTCCGGGATCGCGGCGAGCGCAGCCTTGCGGTCGCCTGCCTTCCAGTTGTCCCACATGCCCTGCAGACGGTCACCTCGACCGAGCCACTCGTGGAAGGCCGCGTAGACCGGCACGTTGAGGTACGCGGCGATGGCGAACCGCGCCGAGGCACGGACGGCGTCGGCGTCGGGGTTCGGGCACACGAAGATGCGGGCGACGATCTCCTTGTCGGGCCCCTGGGCGTGGACCGGTGCGGTCACGGTGGGCACGTCGTCAGCCGACAGCCAGTTGATGATCGCTCCGTCGCCTTCACGGCCGGCGAGCCGGAGCATTCCCTCACGGAGCGCGGCGATGAGGATCTTCGGCTGCTGCTCGGGGGGTCGACGCAACGTGAACCCCTTGACCTCGAACGTCTCGTACTCCTGGGTCACCTTCTCGCCCGTGAGCGCCGTCCGCAGGAACCTGGTCATGTCACGAGTGCGCTGGTAGGGCTTCTCGAACGGGATGCCGTTCCAACGTTCGACGATCACGTTGGACGACGATCCGATGCCCATCACGAAGTTGCCGGGCGCCGCCTCGCAGATCGACGCGACCTGCTGGGCCATGAGTGCCGGCCCGCGGGTGTAGGCGGGGATGATGGCGATGCCGAGCCGCATCTGCGGAGCCCACTGACTCGCGAGGGCGAGCGGGGTGAAGCCATCGGTGCCGTCGGCCTCGGAACTCCACAGATCCGTGTAGCCGAGGTCGGCCAGTTCGACGACGAGGTCGCGCTGGGTGTGCAGCGGCCCGTCGAAGGGAATGGTGATGCCGTGGCGATGGGTCGTCACTGTGGACTCCTGGTCGTCGTCGGCGCCGCGTCCCCCGGCAGCGCCCGTGTCGGCACCGTAGCGTGACGGCGTGGACGATCTCGTTTTGGCACCGGCAGTCGCTCAGGCTCGGATGATCTCCGATCGAGAGATCTCGGCTCGGGAGTTGCTCGAGGCGCATCTGACCCGGATCGACGAGGTGAACCCTCGGTTGAACGCCATCGTCACCCTCGACCGCGAGCGCGCCCGTCGAGAGGCCGAGGCCGCCGACGCTGCGACCGCCGCCGGCACGAGCGCAGGTCCCCTGCACGGGCTGCCGATGGCACACAAGGACCTCGCGAACACGGCGGGCATGCGGACCACGTTCGGCTCGCCGCTGTTCGCCGATCACGTTCCCGACTTCGACGACGCACACGTCGCGGTGATGCGCGCGGCGGGCGGTGTCACGGTCGGCAAGACGAACACTCCCGAGTTCGGTGCCGGCTCCCAGACGTTCAACGAGGTGTTCGGGGCGACCCGCAACCCGTGGGACGACACCCGCACCTGCGGTGGTTCGAGCGGCGGCGCCGCCGTGGCGCTGGCCACCGGGATGGTCGCCGTCGCCGACGGTTCCGACATGGGCGGCTCCCTGCGCAACCCCGCTGCGTTCTGCGGCATCGTCGGACTACGTCCGACCCCAGGCCGCGTCGGACGTTGGCCCGTGGCGGCGCCGTGGTCGCCGTGGGGCGTCATGGGGCCGATGGGTCGGACCGTCGCGGACGTGCGACTGCTCCTCGACGCGATGTCGGTGCACGAACCGCGTGATCCGCTACACGCCGGCGCCGGGCGGGCCGCCCCCGGCGAGACTGCCATCGAACTACGCGAACTCCGAGCCGCTGTCGACATCGACCTCGGGGGGCTGCCCCTCGACCCGTCACTGCGCGCCGCCACCCGCCGCGCCATCGATCTGCTGACCCAGCACGGGCTCGACGACACAGGCGAACGACTCGACCTCCACGACGCCGGCGATGTCTTCCAGGTGATGCGCGCCGCCGCGTTCGAGTCCGGCTACGGCGCGGTGTACGACCGCGAGCCCGAGGCGTTGAAGGACACCGTTCGCTGGAACGTCGCCGAAGCCCGCCGACGCCCGCTGGCCGACATGGGGAGGGCCATCGCCACGCAGGGACGCCTCCACACCGCAGCGACGGAGTTCTTCGAGCGTCACGACGTCATGGTCACGGCGACGACCCAGGTGCCACCGTTCGACCTCGACACCGAGTGGGTGACCGAGATCGACGGCGTCGGGCAACCGACCTACATCGACTGGATGCGGAGTTGCTCGGACATCACGGTGCTCGGGTGTCCGGCGATCTCGATCCCGGCAGGTACCACCGACGCGGGCCTCCCCGTCGGGCTCCAGCTGGTGACCGGGCACGGCGGCGAGTCGCACCTCCTGCGGGTGGCAGAGCTGTTCGAGACAGTGCTCACCGATGCGGGCCTCGCTCGCCCCTGGGCCCTCCCGAGCTGACGACGGTCAACCCGCGACCATCGACTCAGGCCAGCTGGTCGACGAGCTTGTCGAGGGCCATCGTCCAGCCCTGTGCCCCGGGAGAGTCGGCAGGTACACCGCGGTGCTCCAGCCGCAGCGACGTGCCGCCCTCGACGGTCGCGAGGTCGAGCACCACGACAGTGGTCATGACCGCGTCCTCGGGCATGCCCATGTCCGCGGCCGACTTCACGTTGCCGTCCTCGTCGGCCATTGCCTCGGTGTAGACGAGGCGGCCCGGCTCCTCGATCTCGACGAACTCGCCGACGAACCACATCTGCATGGCACCGTTCGGCGTGTCCATCTCCATGCACACCTTTCGGCGACCGCCGACGACGAGGTCGAGCTCGGCGACCGGGATGCGCGCTCCCATCGGCCCGTACCAGGAGGCGAAACGCTCGCCTGAGGTCCAGGCCGCCCACACCTCCTCGATCGGCGCCGAGATGGTGCGTTCCAGAACGACGGACGCGAAGTCGGGGGATGCGCTCATGTGGGTGTCTCCTGTGCAGTGGTCGAGCCGCGATCGGGCCCATCGGTCGGTGAGTGTCGTCCGAGATGCAGATCGAGCCGATCCAGTCGGTCCGGCCAGGTGTGGCGGGCCATGGCCGCCCAGTTCTCGAGGTCCCCGAGCCGGGCCGGAATCAGATGACAGGGCCGTCGCTGGCCCTCGCGCGTCTGGTGGATCAGGCCGGCGCGCTCGAGGACGCGCAGGTGCCGCGACACTGCAGGCAACGAGACGTCGAGCGGAGCGGCCAGGTCGTTCACGGTGGCCGGGCCGAGCGCCAGCCGACGCACGATCGTTCGCCGGACCGGGTTCGCCAGCGCTGCGAACAGCTCGTCGAGACCCTCCTCGGACGTCGCGTCGACGGCGGCGTTTGCGACCTGTTCCGGCTCGATGGTTGATGACATCGTTAATTAACGTACACCGCAAACGTCCGAGCGGCAACCGACCGCGTCGCCTGCGCTGGTCAGAGGAACGAACCGTCGCCCGGCGACAGGTCCATCGGACCGTCTTCGTAGCAGTCGATCGGCGCCATGTACTCGCCTCGGATGCGCGAGAAGGACTCCTCGTAGTACTGCTCAGAGAGCGCCATCGCGTCGGCGTACGACATGCCCATCAGCGCTGCCGTCTCGGCGTTGTGCTGCACGGCGTAGCAGTTGGTCAGACCCTCGTTCCGGTGGCCGGCGATGTGGAAGGCCTCGTGGGTGAGGATGTGCACCGCGTCGACCTGCTCACGGGTCGGCGACGCGCCACCGAGCGCGAAGACCTCGCGCAGGTCATCACAGATGTGATGACGGAGGTGGACCACCGGCTCGTCGAAGTAGACCCAGCCGCTGGCGCCCTGGTACCCGAAGGTCTCACCCCACAGCCCCTTGCAGCTCACGGTGGCGTCTTCGACGCCGGACAGCTCACGGACGATGGCGGCCAGATCGCGTTCGAGTGACTCGGTACGCCACCAGAAGAACGCCGTCGGGAGGCACACCAGAGCAGCCGGGACGATCCACCACCACTGGGTCTCACCGTCGACGAGGGACCAGACGACGGCGGCGACGATGACGATGGCGGAGCCGAGCGCGACCCATCCCATGACGTGCTCCCAGGTGACTGTCCCACCCCATCGGCAGAATCATCTCCATGTCCAAGCGCTTCACCCTCATCCACGGCGACGACCTCTTCGTCGGCGATCACCTGGCGGATGCGGCTCCCGACTGGAAGCTCTCCACCGACGTCCGTGCCCGCGGCCGCGCCGGCATCGCCGATGCCCGCGCTGCACTGGCGGCGGCACGCCCCATCTTCCCCGAACTCGAGCCGACCTCCGACGGTCGCCTCTTCCCGCTCGACGCCGTCCGCGACGGCGCCGCCGCCTGAGCGGCTTGGGTTCCGGGGAAGCGGTCCCGATATCGTGCCGAACATGCCCGAGATCGTCATCGTCGATGCTGTTCGCTCCCCTGTCGGTCGCCGGAACGGGGAGTTGGCCGGGATGCACCCGACCGACCTCCTCTCCGACGTCCTGAAGGGCCTGATCGACCGCACCGGTGTCGATCCGGCCGAGATCGGCCAGGTCGTCGGCGGCTGCGTGAGCCAAGTGGGCGAGCAGACCTTCAACATCGCCCGCAGCGCCTGGCTGTCGAACGGTTACCCGCTCGAGGTCGCCGCCACCACGGTCGACGCGCAGTGTGGCTCCTCGCAACAGGCCACCAACCTGGCCTATGGCCTGGTCGCCTCCGGCGTGGTCGATGCGGCGATCGGCTGCGGTGTCGAGACCATGACCCGCACCCCCATCGGCTCGGCCTTCCAGAAGGGCAAGCCGACCACCACCGAACGCTACGACGAGCACTACGGGCGCACCTCGCAATTCGAGGGCGCCGAACGCATCGCCGACAAGTGGGACATCACTCGGGACGAGACCGATGCGTTCGGCCTGCGCTCCCAGCAACTCGGCGCCGCCGCATGGGCCGAGGACCGCTTCGCCACCCAGATCGTGCCGATCGAGGCCCCGGTGCTCGACGAGACCGGCGCACCGACCGGCGAGACCCGCACCGTCACGCGCGACGGTGGCCTGCGTGACACCACGCTCGAAGGGCTGGCCAACCTGAAGCCGGTCGCCCGCGTCGATGGTGTCCACACCGCGGGCTCGTCGTCCCAGATCTCCGACGGCGCCGGCGCCGTGCTCATGATGACCGCCGAGAAGGCCGAGGCCCTCGGTCTCCAGCCCATCGCCCGCATCGTCGACACCTGCCTCGTCGGCAGCGACCCCGAGCTGATGCTGACGGGACCGATCGAGGCCACCCACCACCTCTTCGGGCGCACCGGCCTGACGATCGACGACATCGACGTCACCGAGATCAACGAGGCCTTCGCCTCCGTCGTGTTGGCCTGGGCACGTGAGTTCCAGCCCGACATGGACAAGGTGAACCCGAACGGCGGTGCCATCGCACTCGGACACCCACTCGGCGGCACCGGCGCCGTCCTGTTGACCAAGGCCGTGCACGAACTCCAGCGCTCGGGAGGTCGGTACGGCCTCGTCACGATGTGCTGCGGTGGCGGGCTCGGCACCGGGACCATCATCGAACGGATCTGATCGGACACCTCTGGCCTCATCGCGTCGCCGCCCTCGCCGTCTACGGGTGGCTGCTCCTCGGTTGCACCACGACCGAGCTCGACTCCACACCACACGTCGTCGACGTGCTCGACGGCGACACGATTCGGGTCAGCGTCGCGGGCGAGATCGACACCGTACGCCTGATCGGCATCGACACCCCCGAGGTGGACAGCGACTTCCGCGATCCCGAGTGTTATGGCGCGGAAGCCTCGGCACGCCTCCGTGAACTGCTCACCCCAGGCGAGCCCGTGAGCCTCGTCGTGGACCTCGAGACCCGAGACCGCTACGGACGCCTGTTGGCCTACGTCCACACCGGCTCAGCGTTCGTGAACGAGCAGCTTGTGCGTGAGGGCTACGCGGCTGCGTTCCCCTACGAACCCAACACCACTCACGCTGCGTCATTCGCAGAGGCGGAGCGACACGCCCGCGCCTTCGGTCTCGGTCTGTGGGGTGCGTGTGGTGGCCCGGACGTCCCGCTGGTGACGGGGTGAGCGAGCGGCCGCTCAGGAACGATCGGTGAGCTCGGCCAGGCGCGCCCTGGCCGCCACGGCATCCGGAGCATCGAGCCCGGGAAGGATCCGCAGCCACAGCGCATCGTCGCCGGCGGCCTTGAGCCGTCCCTGCATGAAGTGCACAGCCGCCGAGATCTCACCATCGAGCAGACGGGTCCAGTCCTTCCACTTGGCCGTCAGGACGAGATCCGAGCCGCGCTTGGTGCCCTCGAACAGTTCGACCCCGTCCGCGGTGTGGAGCTCGTGCCAGCTCACCTTCTTGGCCACCGGCGAGCCCTCGATGGTCACCGTGATCGCACATGCCTCTGGCAACGGGACGGTGGCCGCTGCAGCGGCAGCGAGCCACTCGGGCGAACCAAGCGCCGGCATCAGCGGCCCTCGATGCCTGCGAAGAGGTCGGTCTCGGGCGTGGGTGTGTCGACGCGGCTGCGCATCAGGCGATAGTCCTCGTAGGGATGGATCGCATCCTGGACGTCGTCGGGCAGCCCGAACCAGAAGGGTGAGGCCGGGTCGACCTGGGTCGCGTGGGCCAGCAGTGCCTCGCGGCGGATGCGGTTCTCCACCGGGATGGTGGCGTCGATCAGATGATCCTCGTCGGGGCGGTCGAACCACTTCTCGTCGAACGGTGACTCCATGCCGAGCTCGCCGAACTTCTCGTGGACCTGGACCATGCGACTCCGTGACCAGACGGTGCAGTAGAGCTTCGACGGCGTCCACGGCTCGCCGAGCTCCGGATACGCATCGGGGTCACCTGCTGCTTCCCACGCCGGGAGGGTGATGGCCGTGACCTGGAGATGGTCGGGGTGGGGGTAGCGGGACTGGTCCTCCGGGTAGGTGACGATCACCTGCGGCTTCACCCGGCGGATGATCTCCACCAGACGCCCGACGGCCTCGTCCAGGTCGGCGTTCGCGAAGGCCTCGGGATGCGCGTTCCACTCGGAGTCCGGCATGCCGCTGTCGCGGTAGCCGAGGTACACGATCTCGTCGTAGCCGATGATCTTCGCCGCAGTGGCCAGCTCGTCGCGGCGCACGTTCGGCAGGTTCTCGATCACCTCCGGGCGATCCATCGCCGGGTTGAGGATGTCGCCGGCCTCGCCGCCGGTGCAGCACACCAAGGTGGTGCGGATGCCCTCGTCGGCATAGCGCCGGATCGTGCCCGGACCCTTCGAACTCTCGTCGTCAGGGTGGGCGTGGACGGTGAGGATCGACAGCTCCGACATCGTCGTGAAGCTACCAACGCGACCCCCGGCGCCCAACGTCTCGAACCGATCGGGAACCGAGGCCGTTTCCGGGTCGTTGATACGGTCGACAGGCGAGAGACGGCTCAGCTGCTCTCGCACCCGGGGCGTGGGGCCCCGAAACAGAAAGGCCCAGACATGGACGATCCTCAGGCCTGGATACTCGTCTGGCTCGCAGTGGCAGGCGTGTTCCTCGTCGGCGAGATCTTCATCGCCGGCACCTTCTATCTGTTGCCGTTCGGCATCTCTGCGTTCCTCGCGATGCTCGTCGCCATCCCAGGCGCACCGATCCCGTTGCAGTGGGCGGTGTTCCTCATCGGCGGCGGCATCGCCTTCTGGTACCTCATGAAGTGGGGCCAGAGAACCACTGCCGATCAACCGCTGCCGGTCGGGGTCGGCGCCGACCGCCTCATCGGCGAGATCGGGCCGATCACCTCGGCGGTCCCCGGCGGGCCCACAAAGACCGGTCGGGTGAAGCTCGGCGCAGAGGACTGGGCGGCGGAGTCCGCCGACGACACCCCCATTCCCGACGGCACCGTGGTCAAGGTCCTCGAGGTGCGCGGCACCCGCGTCATCGTCACACCCACCCACATCACTTCCACCGAAAACGGAGCCTCCTGATGGTCTTCATCGTCATCCTCATCGCCCTGGCGGTGCTGGTCCTGGTCTTCCTGGCCGCCGCCGTCAAGATCATCCGGCCCTACCAGCGGGGCATCGTCGAACGTCTCGGCAAGTACAAGGCGACCTATGAGCCCGGCCTCCAGGTGATCATCCCGTTCGTCGACACCATCCGCCTGGTCGACATGCGCGAGCAGGTCGTCGACGTGCCGCCGCAGGAGGTCATCACCAAGGACAACGTGGTCGTGGCCGTCGACGCGGTCGTGTTCTACGAACCGACTGATCCGCAGCGCCTCGTCTACAACGTCGCCAACTTCGTGCTGGCGGTGACCAAGCTCGCCCAGACCAACCTGCGAAACCTCATCGGCGATCTCGACCTCGACACCGCGCTGACGTCTCGTGACACGGTCAACGTGAACCTCCGGGAGATCCTCGACGACGCCACGGACAAGTGGGGGGTCCGGGTTGTCCGAGTGGAGATCCAGCGGATCGACCCGCCGCAGGAAGTCGTGGCGGCAATGCACGAGCAGATGAAGGCCGAGCGAACCCGACGGGCGACGGTCACCACGGCAGGCGGCTTCCGCGAGTCGGAGATCCTTCGAGCTGAAGGCGAGAAGCAGTCGGCGATCCTCACGGCCGAGGGCGTCAAACAGTCGGCGATCCTCGCCGCCGAGGGCGAGGCGCAGGCGGTCAGAGAGTTGGCCGCAGCCGAGCAGTTCCGACTCGAGACCATCGCCGCCGGTCAGGCCACGTCGACCCGTCTCAACTTCGCGGCGATCCACGACGGCGATCCGACCCAGGATCTGCTGGCCATCAAGTACCTCGAGGCGCTCGCCGCTCTGGCCGACGGTCAGGCGACGAAGCTCATCGTCCCCGCCGACTTCGCCGGCGTGCTCGGCGCCGTCACCGGTGTCGCCGAGGCCATGCGCAACGACGACACTCCGGTGCGTCGCGAACCGGCCGACGGCTGACCCACGCACCGCGCGGAGATGACCGAGCGGTGAACCAGCACGAGTTGCCAACACGGCCATCGGTAGGCTCGCCCGCCGATGGCCGTGTTGCTCGCGCTCCTCGCCGCGCTCTCGTGGGGCAGTGGCGACTATCTCGGTGGGAAGGCGTCGGGCCGGATGCATCCGGTCACGGTCACCGCCTCGGCCCAGATCGTCGGTCTCGTCGGGCTGCTGGTCGCCACGCCGCTCATCGGCACGGAGTTCTCGTGGCGTGATGCGCTGTGGCCCGGCCTCGGCGGGGCCGCCGGCGCACTGGGGTTGCTGCTGCTCTACGGCGCACTCGCCCAGGGCAGGGTGTCGGTCGTCGCTCCGATCACCGGCCTGGTGTCGGCGGGCGGGCCGACCCTGTGGGGTGCGGCAGCCGGGGAACGCGTCGGCGCATGGGTCGTGCTCGGCCTCACCGTCGGGGTCGTCGCCATCGTCGCGATGTCGATGGAGGCGCCGAACTCCGACGCCTCGTGGAGCATCGGCCGCTCAGTCGTCGTGGCCGTCTTGTCCGGTGTCGGCTTCGCACTGTTCATCGTCGCCCTCGACACCGCCCACGACGACGCCGGTGTCGCCCCCGTGCTCGCCGCACGTGTGGTCTCCGTGCCGCTGTTGTTGCTGCTCGCCAGACGACTGCAGGTGCCCAGGATCGCCTCGTCGCAGCGGCTCACCGTCGCTGCGGCAGGTGTCCTCGACACCGCGGCGAACGCGATGTTGGTGCTGGCGCTGGCCCGCGGCCAGTTGATCGTGGTCACCGTGCTGAGCAGCCTGTACCCGGCCCAGACCGTGCTGCTCGCTCGGTGGTTCGACGGCGAACGACTCCGCCGTGTGCAGCAGATCGGCCTGGCACTCGCGGCGATCGCCGTGGTCTGCATCACCGCCGGCTGACCTCGTGGACGAACCAGATCCGTTCGGGCAGGATGAGGCCGGAGCGCGTCAGGGGCGACACCGCCGCTGACCACCGACCAGCAGTGTCGGCAGCGGAACAGGGGGCACGAGTGAGCGGGGAACTGACCGCCGACGACCTGCGGGAGATGCTCACGCACATGTTGTCGGCCCGGGTCTGGTCGGATCGGGCCTTCAACCTCCAACGTCAGGGCAGGGCCGGAACCAACGCGCCCGTCGACGGCAGCGAGGCCGTGGTGGTCGGCGCCGCACGCGCCTTGGACCCGACGGTCGATTGGGTCCTTCCGCAGTACCGCGAGCAGGTCGCGCTCACCCGCTTTGGTCCAGACGTCCTCGATCGCTACGTCCGCTACATCCTCGGTCACCCCGACGGCGGCCATCTGCCCGAAGGCACGAACGTGTGGCCTCCGCAGATCAGCCTCGCCACCCAGGCGCCACACGGCGTCGGCATGGCGTGGGGCATGAGGTTGCGCGGTGAGCGCGGCTGCGCCGTCGTGTTCATCGGCGACGGTTCCACCTCCGAGGGCGACTTCTACGAGGCCGCCAACTTCGCAGGAGTCCTCGCCGCGCCGGTGATCTTCGTCGTGGTCAACAACGGGTGGGCGATCTCGACACCGACGAGCCGCCAGACGAACGCCAAGAACTTCGCCGAGAAGTCGCATGCCTTCGGCTTTCCGGGCGTGACCGTCGACGGCACCGACCCCGTCGCGGTGTACGACGCCATGGCCGATGCTCGTTCGAGAGCGGTCGCCGGCGCCGGACCGACCCTGCTCGAGGCCGTCACGACGCGACTCGCCCCACACACCACGGCCGACGACCCGACCCGGTACATCGGCGAAGCGGAGCGAGCGGCAGCCAGCGAGCGGGATCCGGTGCTCCGGTTCGAGCAGCGGCTCGTCGACGAGGGACTCTGGACCTCGGAAGACAGCGACCGGGTGCGCGCCGAGGCCGACGCGACGATGGAGGCGATGGTCGTCGCGGCAGAGGCCGATCCGGCAGCCCCCGTCTCCGTGTTCGACCACGTCTTCGCCACACCGACGCCGCGACTCGAACGGCAACGAGCCGGCTTCGTCGAACACCACGGAGGCGAGCGATGACCGCACTGGATCCGACGACCCCGGCGACGGCCTCAGGCACACAGCTGATGACGATGCTCGAGGCCATCCACCACACCTTGCATCAGGAGATGGAACGCGACGAGCGCGTCGTCGTCTTCGGTGAAGACGTCGGGGTGAACGGTGGTGTGTTCCGCGCGACCGACGGTCTCCAGGAACGCTTCGGTGAGGATCGGGTCGTCGACACACCGATCGCCGAAGCGGTCATCGCCGGGACCGCGGTGGGGCTCGCCGCCGCAGGCATGGTCCCGGTGCCCGAGATCCAGTTTCTCGGTTTCTCCTACCAGGCGATGCATCAGATCGCCGGCCAGATCGCTCGTCTGCGGTACCGCACCAGGGGACGTTTCGATGGTGCGATCACCATCCGGGCGCCGTTCGGTGGTGGTGTCCGCACACCGGAGCTGCACAGCGATTCGCTCGAGGCGCAGTACGCCAACGTGCCCGGCCTCAAGATCGTGATGCCGGCCAGCGCCGCCGACGCCAAGGGTCTCCTGGCCAGCTCGATCCGGGATCCCGATCCGGTGCTGTTCCTCGAGCCCTTGCGTGGCTACCGGATGATCAAGGACGACGTGCCGCTCGGCGAGCACGTGGTGCCGCTCGGCCAGGCCCGAACTGTGCGTGACGGCAGCGACATCGTGATCATCGCCTGGTCCTACATGGTCGACGTCGCACGACGAGCGGCCGATGAACTCGCCGCCGACGGCATCGACGCCGCTGTACTCGATCTTCGGACGCTCGTGCCCCTCGACGTCGACGCGATCGTCGAGGCCGTCGAGTCCTGCGGCCGTGTCGTGGTCGTCCAGGAAGCGCCCGAGACGAACGGCTTCGCCTCGGAGATCATCGCGACGATCAACGATCACGCCTTCTGGTCGCTCGAGGCTCCGGTCCAGCGGGTGTCCGGCTACGACACGCCCTATCCCGTCGGTCAGCTGGAGGACGACTACGTGCCCGATGTCCGTCGTGTCGTGGCGGCCGTGCGACGAAACCTGGCCGAGCGATGAGCGAGTTCCGACTGCCCGACGTGGGCGAAGGTCTCGAACAGGCGGAGATCATCGAATGGCTCGTCGCTCCGGGCGACGAGGTCGCACGCGATCAGCCTCTCGTCGAGATCCTCACGGACAAGAGCCAGACGCAGCTGCCCTCACCGCGGGCTGGACGGATCGATCGGCTCGGTGCCGACGTGGGCGAGATGGTCGAGGTCGGCGCGGTCCTCGTCGTCTACCAAGGTGCCGACGACTCCGGCAGCACCACCGACGCTCCGCCACCGAACACGGCGGGCGAGACGCCGGAGCGCCGCGACGACGGCGCGCCCGCAGCGACGACCCCCTCGGTGCCCTCCGCCATCACGGCGCCGGTCGCCGCCCGGCCCAAAGCGGCGCCCGCCGTGCGCCGTCGAGCAGCCGAACGTGGCATCGATCTCGGTTCCGTGACCGGGACCGGCCCGGGGGGTCGGATCACAGCGGACGACCTCGACCTGCACCTGCGCCGACCGGCAGCTCCGGCTTCCGACCGCCCGACAACGAGCGCACCACCGGCGCCGGCTGCTGCCGCCGGCGACCTCGGTCAGGTCGCAGCGGGCACACACCCGATGCGTGGCGTTCGCAGGGTCACCGCCGAGCACATGACCAGGGCCTGGGCGATCCCCCACATCCACGGCGCCGACGAGTTCGACGCGTCAGCACTCCTCGATGCGAGAGCGGCGATCCGCGCACGACATGCCGACCTCGCTCACCTCACGCCGATGACGTTCATGGTCATGGCGGTGGCTCATGCGCTGCGGGCCTTCCCGATGATGAACGCCTCGCTGGCCGACGACGCGCAGTCATTCACGGTCCACCCCGACGTGCACGTCGGGGTGGCGGTCGCCACCGATCGAGGCCTCGTCGTTCCCGTCGTGCGTCACGCCGACCGGCTCGGGATGCGGCAGACAGCCGACGAACTGTCTCGCCTCACGTCATCGACCCGCGACGGCTCCATCGGCGTCGAGGAGCTCCGTGGCAGCACCTGCACGATCTCGAACTACGGATCGCTGGGCGGCCGGTTCGCGACGCCGATCATCAACGCACCAGAGGTCGCGATCGTCGGCTTCGGTTCCATCCGCGAGCGAGCCATCGCGGTGGACGGCAGGGTCGAAGCACGACCCACCTGCCCCATCGCGACCGGTGCCGATCATCGGCTGATCGACGGCGATCTCATGACCGCGTTCCAGGAACACATCATCGCGACACTGCGTCAGCCCCTCCTGCTGGGTGTCGGCTGATGGTCGTCGGAGAGGTCGCCGAGCGGACCGGGGTGGCCGTGATCGGCGGAGGGCCGGGCGGTTACGCAGCGGCGTTGCGGTGCGCAGCGAACGGCGCCCAGGTCACGCTGATCGAGCGTGACGCCGTCGGAGGGACCTGCCTGAACGTCGGCTGCATTCCCTCGAAGACGTTGCTGCACGCGGCTGCCGCGGTCGGCGCCGCACGGCGCGGCGCGGTGCCCGGCGTCGCGCTGACCGCCGAGGTCGACCCTGTCGCGATGCTGCAGCACCGGCTCGACATCGTCGAGACACTCACCGGCGGGGTGCGTGCGCTGTTGTCGGCTGCGGGGGTCGATGTCTGGTCCGGACACGCCTCGTTCTCACGAGCCAACCGGCTCGCTGTCACCACCGGCGATCAGGTCCGGCACCTCGAGTTCGACCACGTCGTGCTCGCGGCCGGGTCGTCACCGATCGAGCTGCCGCACCTTCCGCCGGATGGCGTCCGTGTGCTCGACTCCACCGGTGCGCTCGCGCTCGATCGTGTCCCCGAATCGATGGTCATCGTCGGCGGTGGCTACATCGGTGTCGAACTCGGCACCGCGTTCGCGAACCTCGGCACCGCGGTCACCATCGTCGAAGCCGCACCTCGCCTGCTTCCGGCGATGGACCGTCGAGCCGGCAGTGCGGTGGCCCGCCGGCTGAAGGAGCTCGGCGCGGCCGTCCGGACGTCCACGACCGCAGGCGCACCGACGGCATCGGGCATCGAACTCACCACCGCCAACGGCGGCACCGAGGAGGTGGAGGCCGACACGATCGTGGTGGCAGTCGGTCGCCGCCCCAACACCGCCGGCCTCGGGTTGGAACGAGCCGGCGTCACCACCGACGAGGGCGGCCATGTCCCAGTCGATGCACAGGGGCGGGCAGGCCACAACATCTGGGCGCTCGGCGACCTCACCGCCGGGCCGGCCCTCGCCCACAAGGCAACCGCCGAGGCGGAGGTCGTCGCCGCAGCGATCGCCGGCGGCGCGGCGACCTTCGACCCGCGGTCGATTCCCGAGGTCGTGTTCGGCGACCCTGAGGTCGTACGGGTGGGTGCCAGCGCCGACGACGAGGCGGCTGCCGGACGCTCGGTCCGAGTGGCTCGCTTCCCTCACGTCGCGGGCGCACGCTCACGGACCGTCGGCGACACCTCGGGATTCGTGCAGCTCGTCGCCGACGATGCGGGCACGGTCATCGGCGCGCTCGCCGTCGGCGCGCACGTCGCCGAACTGGCCGGCGAGCTGAGCACCCTGGTCGAGCTGTGTGTCGCACTGGACGAGGTGGCCGAGATCATCCACCCGCATCCGACCATGTCGGAGGGCATCGTCGAGGCTGCCTTGATGGGCGTCGGGCGGCCGCTCCACGGACGCAGCTGACGACGCCCGAT
>JAHDHM010000037.1:3190-16411 GCA_020631315.1 Acidimicrobiales bacterium | reverse complement strand
CACTCGGGTGTCGACGTGGTCGACGCCGCCGCTACACCGCTGTCGGGGATGACGAGCCAGCCCTCGGTCGCTGCCGTGATCGCTGCCACCGACCACACCGACCGGTCCACCGGGCTGGATCTCGGCGCGGTCGGTGACATGGAGCCCTACTGGGAGGCCGTGCGTGCGCTGTACTCGCCGTTCGAAGCCGGTCTCGCGGCACCGACCGGAACCGTGTACCGGCACGAGATCCCGGGCGGCCAGCTGTCCAACCTGCGTCAGCAGGCGATCGCGCTCGGTCTCGGCGACCACTTCGAGCAGGTCGCCGAGGCGTACGCGGCCTGCAACGTGGTGCTCGGTCGTCCGACCAAGGTCACGCCGAGCTCGAAGGTCGTCGGCGATCTCGCACTGCACCGCTTCCGGCGTCACCGCCGACGAGCTGGCCGCCGATCCCGGAGCGGTCGACCTTCCCGACTCGGTCATCGGCTTCCTCCAGGGCGAGTTGGGGACACCTCCGGGCGGGTTCCCCGAGCCGTTCAGGACGGCGGCCCTCGAGGGTCGCCGACGAGCGAGCATCGCTGTCGACCTGAGCGAGGAGGATCATGAGCTCCTCGATGGTGATGATGTCCGGGCGACGTTGAGTCGGCTGCTGCTGCCGGGCCCCGCTGCATCGCACGCCGAGCACGTCGACCGGTACGGTGATCTCTCGGTGCTGCCGTCGAAGGCGTTCTGGTACGGGCTCGAGGTGGGTGGCGAGGACACCGTCGTCGAGCTGGAGCCCGGCGTGCGCATCGTGGTCGGGCTCGAGGCACTTGGCGAACCGAATGACGACGGCATGCGTCCGGTCGTGTTCCGGCTCAACGGTCAGCTGCGGCCGATCGAGGTGCGCGATCGATCGGTTGCGGCCACCTCTGTCGATGCCGAACGCGCCGACCCATCGTCGCCAGGCCACGTCGCTGCGCCGTTCCGGGGTGTCGTCTCCGTGTCAGCGTCCGTCGGTGACCCCGTCGCTGTCGGCGATCAGGTGGCGGTCATCGAGGCGATGAAGATGGAGTCGCAGATCTCGGCCACCGTCGACGGCGTGGTCGAGCGAGTCGTGGTGGGCTCGGCAGCGGCCGTCGAGCCAGGCGACCTGTTGCTCGTGGTCCGACCGACAGGTTCCTCGGGAGCTCCTGAGGCTCGCGGTGCCGACTCCTGACGGAGTGGCTGTCCGCGACGCATGAGGTCCGCGCGGTCCCGCGTCGCTAACGTGGTCAGCCGAAACGTTCGCCAATCGATGGGGAGTCTCCCGTGAACGAAGCCGTCGTCGTCTCATACGCCCGTACGGGCCTGGCCAAGGCCGGTCGCGGTGGGTTCAACATGACCCCCGCGATGAGCATGGCCGCCCACGCCATCAAGCACGCCGTCGCCAAGTCGGGTGTCGAGCCGGAGGCCGTCGAGGACGTCGCCCTCGGCAACGGCGCCCACGGTGCCGGCAACCTCGGCCGTCTGGCTGGCCTGCTCGCCGGCCTGCCGGTGACCACCGGTGGCAACACCATCCAGCGTCACTGCTCGTCGGGTCTCAACTCGATCGCCGTGGCCGCCAACCACATCAAGATGGACGGCGCCGACGTCGTCGTCGCCGGTGGTGTCGAGTCGATCACCATGCCGAACCCCGGCATGGGTGGCTCGGAGAACATGGACCCGGCCCTGCCCGAGCAGTACCCGGCCATCTACATGGCGATGATCGAGACCGCCGACATCGTGGCCCAGCGCTACGGCGTCAGCCGCGAGTACCAGGACGAGTACTCGCTCGAGTCGCAGATGCGTACCGCTCGTGCCCAGGAGAACGGCATCTTCGACGACGAGATCGTCCCGATGGAGACGAAGATGAAGCTCGTCAACCGCGAGACCGGTGAGGAGTCGATCGTCGACTACACCGTCGATCGCGACGAGTGCAACCGTCCGTCGACCACCATCGAGGGCCTCGCCAAGCTGCAGCCCGTCCGTGGCGAGGGCAACTTCATCACCGCCGGCAACGCCTCGCAGCTCTCCGACGGCGCCGCCGCGGTCGTGATGATGTCGGACAAGGAAGCCGAGCGCCGTGGCCTCGAGCCGCTGGGTGCCTTCAAGGGCTGGGCCGTCGCCGGCTGCGAGCCCGACGAGATGGGCATCGGCCCGATCTACGCCGTCCCGAAGCTGCTCGACCGTCACGGCCTGAAGGTCGACGACATCGACATCTGGGAGCTCAACGAGGCCTTCGCCTCGCAGTGCCTCTACAGCCGTGACCAGCTCGGCATCGACCCCGAGAAGTACAACGTCAACGGCGGCTCGATCTCGATCGGCCACCCCTTCGGCATGACCGGCAGCCGCTGCGCCGGCCACCTGCTGCAGGAAGGCAAGCGTCGTGGCGCCAAGTACGGCGTCGTCACCATGTGCATCGGTGGCGGCCAGGGCGCAGCCGGTCTCTTCGAGATCTACTGAGCCTGACGCCGGCTGCGGCCGGTCACGCGTGAACTGATCGGACCCGGCGGGCTTCGGCTCGCCGGGTCTGTCGCGTCTGGGGGACGAGTGTGCGGGCCGGGAACGATCCGTACTTGAAGAATGATCGGAAATTGTCAATCATTCGGGAATGACAGATCATGAGGTCGATGTCCCGGATGTGGCCCCGGACTACGAACTGGCCGACTCGGTCGCAGCCGACACCCCGGCGGCGTTGAAGGCGCTGGCCGACCCGACGCGCAGCCAGATCCTCGACCTGGTCATGGAACGAGCGGCGACGGTGAGCGAGCTCGCGATGGCGCTCGATCGTCCGAAGAGTTCGGTCGCGCACCACGTGTCGGTGCTCGTCGACGCCGGGCTGCTGAAGGTGGTGCGCACCCGGCAGGTGCGGGCGATCACCGAGCGCTTCTACGGCCGGACCGGCCGGACCATCCTGCTCGGCGAGGCTGCCGTCGCCGGCGGGGTGAAGCTCGAGAACTTCGTCGCCGAAGCCGCGGAGGAGATCCGACGCGGGGGACGAGATGTCGCAGCGACCATGCGGCACGCCCGCATCTCTGCCGCCGACGCCGACGAGTTCTTCGGCCGGCTCGTCGAGCTCGCCGAGGAGTTCACCAAGCGCCCGCGGTCGGGTGACTCCGTGTACGGCCTGATCGCAGCGGTCTACGAGACCGATCTCCCGACCCTGCCCGATCCGGAGGCCGACCGATGACCGCCGCCCGGCAACTCGAACGCGGGCTCAACGCGTCGTACAAGAAGCTGTTCAGCGCCAGCGTCATCTCGAACCTCGGTGACGGCATCGGCGTCATCGCCTACCCGTGGTTGGCGTCGGCGGTGACGCGGAATCCGCTCCTCATCGCGTTGGTGGCGGTGGTGCAGCGGCTGCCGTGGTTGGTGTTCACCCTCCCAGCCGGCGTGTTGACCGATCGGCACGATCGCCGGACGATCATCGCGACGTCGAACGCGGTCAGGGCTGCGCTGACGTTCGCGGTTGCCATCGGAGTGTTCGCCCAGCGCAACGACCTGCCGACGGTCGACGAGATCACCTCCGGCATCGTGCACGACAGCGCGCTGCTCTACGTGCTCGTGCTCCTGGCGACGCTGCTCCTCGGTGTCGCCGAGGTGATGGGTGACAACGCCACGCAGACGTTCATGCCCTCGATCGTTCACCCCGATGATCTGGAGAAGGCCAATGGTCGCCTGTGGAGCATGGAGATGGTGGCCAACAACTTCGCCGGCCCGCCGCTCGGTGCGCTGTTCCTGGCGTGGTCGTTCACCCTGCCGTTCGTCGTCGACGCGGCATCGTTCGCCGTCGCTGCGGTGTTGGTGGCGCTGATTCCAAGCGCGAACCGTCTGTCCGCAGCGTTGCCAGAGCAACGCCAGGAACAGACAGAAGCGCCGAAGCGAGGAATGAAGGCAGAGATCGCCGAGGGTTTCGGGTGGTTGTGGTCGCACGACCTGTTGCGTCCGATGGCGATCATCCTCGGGCTGCTGAATCTCGCCGGGATCATGACGTTCTCCGTCTTCGTGCTGTTCGCCCAGGAGGTGCTGGAGACGTCGCCTGCGGCGTTCGCGATCGTGATGATGGGCAACGCCGTCGGCGGCGTGCTCGGCGGCTGGACGGCCTCGTCGATCGCGCAACGGATCGGTTCGGGGCCCTCGCTGGCCCTCACGCTGCTCACCGGTGCTGCGACCACCGCGGTGATCGGCCTGACCTCGTTGTGGCCTGTCGTGTTCGTGATGTTCGCGTTGGGCGTGTTCACCGGCACGTTGTGGAACGTGATCACCGTGAGCCTGCGCCAGACGATCATCCCGGATGAACTGCTCGGCCGGGTCAACAGCGTCTACCGGTTCTTCGCCTGGGGGATGATGCCGGTCGGGGCCATCCTCGGCGGCGTGATCGTCGCCGTCACGGAGGTGTGGGGGAGCCGCGAGCTGGCCTTGCGGATGCCGTTCTTCGCCGCCGCCGTGCTGCAGTTGGTGCTCCTGGCCTTCGCCCTGCCTCGTCTGACGACCGAGAAGATGGACGCGGCACGTGCCGAAGCATTGGGTGAGGCCGAAGAGGTCACCCCGCCCGCAACCTGATGGAGTCAGGCAACCGGCCAACCTGATGGAGTCAGGCAACCGGCCAACCTGACGGAGTCAGGCAACCGGCCAACCTGACGGAGTCAGGCAACCGGCAACGTGAGCAGGAAGATCAGTGCGCCGATGAAGGTGATGCCGGCGCCGCCGAGGACGGTCTCGCGGATGCGTGCGCCGTCGAGGGCGCTGGACACACCGGCGAGGAAGAGGACCGAGGCGAAGAACGCGGAGGCGAGCACGTAGTCGTCGCCGTTGCTGTTCGCGGTCTGGGCCTCCTCGAAGGCTGCATCGGATTCGGCGTATTTCTGGCGGCCCGGGCCGTACACGGTCTCGTCGTAGGTGTCCGACTCGAAGGGGTCGTCGAGGTCGTCGCGGTCGAGCCACTCGTTGAACGCAGCCTGTCCGGGTTCGCTGAAGCTCTCGCTGAACACCAGGACGCGAGGATCGTCGGGCTGCCCACCCTCGGCGATGATCGCGATGATCTCGATGAACAGCGACTGGTCGAACGAGCGAGTCGAGTCGGCGAACTGGTTCCAGTCGGCAGCTTCGCCACTGAGCAGGGTCGACGAGGTCAGTGCGGTGTCCTGCCGGCCTCCCCAGACGGACGCCTGATAGGCGCCCCAGGCCGTCGCGACCGTGGCGAGGCCGAGCAACACCGCCGAGAGCAACTCCATGCGGTGGTCGTGGCGAAGCTGATCCTCTGTGCGGCGATCGTTCACGGCCGGTGAGCGTATTGCGCGGCCGTTCGGTTGGCCGCGTTCAGCTGTCGAGATGTGCGGCGATGTCGTCGGTGGCAGCGCTGTAGACGGCCCAGTGGCAGTCCTCGCGGAATCCCATGGCGACGTTGATCGACAGCATGGCGTCGTTGCTCTCGGCGTTGCCGGTTCGGATCTTGGTGACGTCGGGCCGATCGGCGCGCAGCCACTGCCACATCGCTGCCTTCATGAAGCGTCCGATGCCGCGGCCGCGGAATGCCGGGATGGTGACGGTGTCCCACTGCCACGACTCGGACGGCCGGTGGTCGTTCACGTGGATCGTCGTGTGACCAGCGGAGGTGCCGTCGGGGGCGAGCACCATGATCGTGCGGACCTCGGTGCCCATCGCCACTCGGGCGGCTTCGTCGCTGCGGACCTCTTCGGGCGTGATGAGCGCGTCGTTGACCTCGAGGTCGTCGGTGGGTGCGTCGTTCATCTGGGTCCGGCTGGCTGCGAACGCGGCGAGGTGTTCCTCAGGTGTGTGGCCGATCCAACGGACGACCCGCATGTCGGCGGCGCGTTCGGCGCGGCGGTCGATCCACTGCTGCATGAGTGTCGGGTCGACCTGGTCGAGCACGAGAAGTGACTCTCGTTCGACGAGCTTGCTGGTCATGCCGTAGCCGGACCAGATCGTGACGTCGGGTTCGGCAGCAGGCGTCCACGCCCAGATCAGGCGGCGGTTCTCGGCGCGTGCGATCTCGACCAGGCGGGTCATCGCCTCGTCGGTCGCGGCGGGCTGGCCGTGGTGGCCCCACATCTCGAACACGAGGACGTGGTCGTTCTCGTCGCTGCGTTCGATCTCGACGTGCAGGACCACGACCGGTGTGCCCGACTCGTCGACGACGACTTCCCACTGGTGGTCGTTGTCATCGCGGCGGTCGTGCTGGGAGAGGTGTTCGAACTCGGCCCACGTCACCGGGACGTCGTCGGGGTAGAGCCGCAGGTCGTGGTCGTGCTGGACGGAGTGCGCAGCCCGGAGGAGTTCCTCGGACGCGCCGGCGAGCGGGATGATCGGCACGTCCGCCAGTCTGGTCGGTCGACCAGAGGGCGCGCCGATGATTTCGGCAAGCGGGCGGTGCCGGTGTGTGTGAGTGCGTGTGTCGGTGTGTGTGAACGCCGCGTGACAGGTGGCGGTCAGCCGACGACGCGGTCGTGCAGCGCTGCTAGGAAGAATGTCCGTGAGCGGCGTACTGGACGGCTACGAGCCGAGCGTGGGCTTCGACGAGGCGTTCGCCTCGGCAGGTGAACATCGCGCCCACTACGCCAGGGTGGTCGAGCGGTTCGCCGGGCTGAGCGCTGACGAGCTGCGACGCGTCGAGCGGATCGTCGCCGACGAGTTCCGACGTCTCGGCATCACCTTCACGGTCTACGGGGACGAGGAGGGCATCGAGCGGACCTGGCCGATGGACCTGTTCCCGCGCCTGATCGCCGCCGCCGAGTGGCGCGAGGTCGAACGTGGTCTCGAGCAGAGAGTGACTGCGCTCAACCGCTTCCTCGCCGATGTCTACTCGGGTTCGTGCTCGGCCGTCGCCGCAGGTGTCGTGCCCCAGTGGTTGCTGACGTCGTCGAAGGGGTTCGAACGCAACGCCTTCGGCATCGACGTGCCGCACGGTGCGCACTGCATGATCGCCGGCATCGATCTCGTACGAGGCGCCGATGGTTCCTATGCGGTGCTCGAGGACAACCTGCGCAACCCGTCGGGCATCTCCTACGTGCTCGAGAACCGGGCTGCTCTGTCGAAGGCGTTCCCGGCGCTGTTCGACGAGCACATCGTCCAGCCCGTCGAGCAGTACGGGCGCATGTTGCGCTCGACGCTCGAGTCGGTCGCACCGCCGGCGTCTCGTGAGGAGCCGACGATCGTGGTGCTGACGCCGGGCGTCTACAACTCTGCCTACTACGAGCATGCGTTCCTGGCTCGGGCGATGGGTGTCGAGCTGGTCGAGGGCCGCGATCTGGTCGTCGACGATCAGGCCGTCTACGTGCGAACCATCGGCGGACTGATCCCCGTCGACGTCATCTACCGCCGTATCGACGACACGTTCCTCGACCCGGTGGCGTTCCGGCCCGACTCGACGCTCGGCGTGCCGGGTTTGTTGTCCGCGGCTCGGGCGGGCACGGTCACGATCTGCAACGCGATCGGGAACGGTGTGGCCGACGACAAGGCCGTCTACCCGTACGTGCCGGCGCTGATCGAGTTCTACCTCGGCGAGTCGCCGCTCATCGAGAACGTGCCCACCTACGTCATGTGGGACGAGGAACAGCAGCGGTCGGTGCTCGACCGTCTCGACGAGCTGGTCGTGAAACCGGTCGCCGAGTCCGGTGGCTACGGCATCGTGATCGGTCCGCACGCCACGAAGGCCGAACTCGCCGACGCCAGGGCAGCGATCCTCGACGACCCGCGCAACTGGATCGTGCAGGACCTGGTGCAGCTGTCGACCCTGCCGTCGCTGGCCGGCGACGCACTCGACCCTCGCCATCTCGATCTTCGGCCGTTCGTACTCACGGGTGACCGGACCCAGGTGTTCCCCGGTGGATTGACCCGCGTGGCGATGAAGAAGGGTTCGCTCGTCGTGAACTCGTCGCAGGGTGGCGGCTCCAAGGACACGTGGGTGCTGGCCGACGACGATCCCGGCGGCGGCCTCGCTCGGACCGATTGGGCTGCACGATGATCCTCGCCCGTCACGCCGAAGCCCTGCTGTGGGCCGGCCGCTACCTGGAGCGTGCCGAGACGACCGCTCGCTGCCTCAACGTCGCGACCGCGTCGATCATGCACCTCGTTCCCACCGATGCCGAGGTCGAGTGGGAGCAGCTGATCGCTGCGCTCGGGCTCGTCGACGAGTTCGCATCCACCGAGGCGGAGCTCTCGGTGGCCGCCGTTCGGCGGTTCCTGTTGACCGACATGGAGTCGCCGGGCTCTGTGCGCTCCGCGGTGAGTGCTGTACGGGAGAACTTCCGGGCGGTGCGTGACCGCATCCCCGTCGAACTCTGGGAGGAAGCCAACCTCCTGCATCTGGAGCTCGCCGCCTACGACGCTCGGTACCTGCCGACCGATCGTGCCTACGAGGTGATGACCCGGGTCCGGCGCAGCTGCCAGGCGATGGCCGGCGTGCTGTCGGAGTCGATGCTGCGCGAGGAGGGTCACGCCTTCATCACCGTCGGCCAGATGATCGAGCGAGCCATCCTCAATCTGGAGCTGCTCAAGTCGGCGCTGGGCAACCGGCGCAACACCTTCGACGCCGATCGCCTGTTGCGGTCGGCGAGCGCACTCCAGGCCTTCCGCCGTCGGCACGGCCACGACGACGACTGGCTCGACGTGAGCGCGTTCCTCATCGAGGACAACACGGTGCCTCGTTCGGTGCTGGCTTCGGTGGCGCGGGTCGAGAACCGGTTGGAGCTCGTCGACGTCGCCGGCCTGCTGGTCGAGCCGCGCCGCCTGGCGGGTCGTCTGCGCTCGCGGCTCGAGTACGCCGACCTCCATGCGGAGCTCGCCGACGACGCATACGGCACCGTCCATGGCCTCGGCCGTGACCTCATGGCGCTCTCGGCAGCGATCCACACGAGCCTGGCACCGCCGCTCGCCGTGCCCACGCTGCACGCGCAGTACGTGCGACCCGGCCGCGACGCTGCACCTGCCGAGACCGGGGCAGCAACGTGAGGTTCGACATTCGCTACCGGATGGCGTTCGACTACGACTCGCCGATCTCGGAATCGCAGAACGAGATCCGCGTTCGTCCGCTCGACGCCGAGCATCAGCGGGTGATCTCGTATCGCCTCTCGACGGATCCTGCAGGCCGCCAGTTGTCGATGCGCGACTACTGGGGCACGACGGTCGACCACGTCGGGTGCCGCCCCTGGCACCAGTCGTTCGAAGTGGTGGCCGAGGCCGCGGTGGAGACCTCGGCCCGCCGTGCGGTCGACGAGGACCCACCGCTGACAGCGTTGGCCGACGAAGCATGGCGACTGTCGTCGCTCGAATACCTCGAGTCCTCCGACATGGCTGCGATCGACGACGTGGTCACCGAGTTCGCGGAAGCTGCCGCGACCGGTGCCGAGTCGGTGGTCGGGCTGGTCGATGCGATCGTCACGGCTGTGCGTGATCGTGTCGTCTACGAGAGTGGTTCGACCGACATCGGCGACTCACCTGCCGAGGTGCTCGCAGGCGGCCGCGGCGTGTGCCAGGACTACGCCCACCTGACGATCGCGGCGCTCCGTGCCGTCGGTGTCCCGGCTCGCTACGTGTCGGGCTATCTGTTCGCTCAGGACGAGACGACGCTCATCGACGACGGTTCCGACGCTGTGCGCGTGCAGACGCATGCGTGGGTGGAGGCGGCGATTCCCGGTCACGGGTGGTGGGCCGTCGATCCGACCAACGGCGGCGTCGTCGGTGAGCGTCACGTCGACATCGGCCATGCCCGGGACTACGGCGACGTGCCGCCGGTGCGTGGCGTGTTCGTCGGCGATGCAACGGCGTCGGTCGACGCCGAGGTCGTGATCGCCAAGCTGGCGCCGCTCGTCCGCACCGTCACCTCGGACCCGATCCGACGCGCCGGTCGCGGTGTGCCGTTCGCTGCTCGGGCGATGCAGGAGGCCCAGCAGCAGTAGGGAGCGAGGGAGCGGTTGACCCGTCGTCACGGCATACTCGGGAGTGTATTTAGCACTGAGAGGATGTCGTGATGGCTGTCGTGCCGACTGAGCTGCTCGAACACCCCGTCAGCGGGTTCAACGTGCCCGTCGGGTCGACGCTGCGCTCACTCGTGCGCGGCGAAGTGACGCTGCTCGTCTTCCTCCGCCACCACGGTTGACTGTTCTACCGAGAGCTGGTCAGCGAGTTCGCTGACGACGACACGGCATCGATGCCTCGGGTGGTGTTCTTCTACCAAGGCACCGACGACGACGGCGAGCGCTACTTCGCCGACCTGGACCCGACCGCGGTCGGCGTCGCGGACCTCGACAAGGTGTTCTACGCCGGCTTCGGCATCGAACGAGGCGGCCTGCGCGAGATGTTCGGGCTGGGTCCTTGGAAGCGCGGCATCGCCGCGTTCCTCCGGGGTCATCGAATCGGCCGCAAGCTCGGCGACCCGTGGACCCTGCCGACCTTCGTGGCCGTCGACGGGGACCAGATCGTGTGGCGTTTCGACGGCCGTCACGCCGGTGATCATCCCGACCTGTCCACCATCCCGACGCTGATCGCAGCGTCCTGACCCGCCGCACCGCTGAGACGGGAGCAACGATGAACGCGTCCGGCACCGACAAGACCGCTGCCGACCTGACGGTGGTCGCAGTGCACGGCAACGGAGGCGGAGCGACCCGGTTCGCACGCCTCGGTGAGCAGCTGGCCGACGGCGTCGGCCTGTCTGCGGTGACGTTGCCCGGGTTCGGCCACGTGCCGCGCGACTCGGCCCTTCGGACGGTGGCCGACTACGCCGACCGACTCGCCGAGATGCTGCCGTCGACCGGCAGCGTGGTCGTGTTGGGTCACGGTATCGGTGGCTCCATCGGTCTGGACCTCGCCTGCCGACGTCCGGAGACCATGTCCGGGCTGATCCTCCACGCTCCCGTCGGCGCCCACCTGGACAGCCGCCTCTTCCCGAAGCTGATGGGTACCGATGCCGCTCGCACGCTGGTGAAGCGCATCATCGCGTCGCGGTTGCCTCGTCCGTTGCTGCACAAGGTGTTCTTCCCGACAGGTGTGCCAGAACCGCACCGGGCGGCCTTCTTCGAGGGGTACCGCCACGCCGGGGCGTTCGGCCAGATGTTCGACATCATCGACGCGTCGTGGTTCGACGCCCTCGAGCCCATCACGGAGCTTCCCGTGCGACTGGTGTGGGGTGCTGACGATCGTGTTCTGAAGGCGGGTCACACCGATCAGTTCACGACCAAGGCGCCGAACGCCGAGGTCGAGATCATCGACGGCTGGGACCACTTCCCGATGCTCGAGCAGCCCGAGGACTACTCGAGCGTCATCGCTCGCATCGCTCGGTCGCTGGTCGGTTCCGGCGAGCGGGTCGACTGACGTGACCTCGCACGTGACGTCGCCGACGCGTTCGCTCGATCGTGAGTGGGCGCGGGTGGTCGGCCTCGGCTCCGGCTCGGCTGCGAGCCTCGGTGTGCCACCGAAGGCGGCGCTGCTCGATCGTGCGGCGGCGTCGGGTCTGGCCGTGCCGGACGGTTTCGTCGTCACCGACGGCGACCTCGACGTCGATCTCCTGCTGACGGCGATCGGTGAGCTGTCGCACGTGTCGCTCGCCGGCTTCGCCGTCAGGTCGGCGTTCGGTGCCGAGGACGGCGACGAACACAGCCTCGCCGGCTGGTTCGACTCCGAGCTCAGGGTGCCGGCGGGATCGGTTCCCGATGCGGTGCGACGCGTGCGGGCCTCGGCTGATCGTCGTGACGGCGAGTTCCGCACCGATGTGCTGGTGATGACGATGGTCGACGCCGCGCATGCGGGCGTCGCGTTCTCCGAGCCCGGAACCTACGACGATCTGGTGAACGTGGTGGCGGGAACCGCTGAAGAGCTCGTCGCCGGCGAGGTCGAAGGAGCTTCCGAACGGCTTCCCCGTATCGAGAACGCGCCCAGCGGCTGGCCTCGCCGCCTGCAGGCGTTGCTGCGTCGAGTGCGTGACGAGTTCGGCGACGCGCCGTGGGACGTCGAGTGGGCCGACGACGGCGAACACTGCTGGTTGGTGCAGATCCGTCCGATCACCGCTGCACCGCGGCGCGACGAGACGCTGACGCTGGCCAACCACGCCGAGATCCTGCCGGACCTCCCGTCGGTGTTGATGACCTCGATCGTCGCCGAGGCCGGCCCTGACCTGTTCGGTTGGTACCGGCGGCACGATCGGTCACTGCCGGCCGATCGTGACTTCTTGCAGGTCAAGGCCGGGCGCCCGCTCATCAACCTGTCCTTGCTCGAGGACATGATGCGCCACCTCGGTCTGCCCACCGGGCTGGTCGCCGACTCGATCGGCGGCGACACCATCGAACGTCGACCTCTCAACCCGGCGCGGGTCCTGCGCAAGCTCCCGGTGCTGCTGCGCCTCGGGTGGTCGCAGGTCCGGGCGACGGCACGGTCGTCGTCGATCCGGGAGCGGCTCATCGCCGAAGCCGAGCAACCGACCGCGTCGTTCACCGAGGCGGTGGACCGGCTGCACTCCGTCTACGTGTCGTTGGTGACCGGGATGTTCCCGTTGTCCTCGGCGATCGGTCCGCCACTGTCGATGCTGCGTCGACTCGGTGTTTTGGAGCAGCACGCATCGCGCCATCGGACGATCACGCGGGAGCTCGCCGACGCGTTGGCCTCACTCGGTGGTGACCCGAGCGACGAGGCGATCGACGAGTTCCTCACCGAGTTCGGCCACCGGGGTGTCTACGAGTCCGATGTCGCTCGGCCCCGCTACCGGGACGACGTGGCCACCCTGCGTTCGATCGCAGGTGCGCGGGCGATGCCGTCGCCACCGCGGCGCACGCTGTTCGGCGTGCTGACCACGCCGATCTGGCTCGGAGCGAAGGGTCCCATCACCGCACGAGAACTGCTCCGGCACGACGCGATGCGGGCGTTCGAGGCGGTGCGCGACGAGTTGGTGCGTCACGCTCATGTCGCGGTTGCCGACGGCGTGTTGCCCTCCCTGGACTCACTGTGGTCGCTGGAGGCCGACGAGGTCCGATCGCTCGACACCGGCTGGCGACCCGATGCCTCGTTCTGGCAACAGCGTCACGACCGTCAGACGGAACTCGCTGCCATCCCGATGCCGATGACCGTGTCCAGCGGCGACGACCCGCGGTCGTGGGTGCGTGGAGTCGCCGATGGCGACGTGCTGACCGGGCTGCCGCTGACGACGGGCCGGGTCGAGGGCGTGGCCTGGGTGCTCGACGAACCCGGCGACGTCGTCGACCGACCGTCGTCGGACGAGTCGGTGGTGTTGGTCGC
>JAHDHM010000037.1:0-3180 GCA_020631315.1 Acidimicrobiales bacterium | reverse complement strand
CGCCCGCTCGATCGATGCCGGTTGGATCGCGACGATGTCGCACTGCGATGCCGCGGTCGTGGAGATCGGTGGCGACCTGTCGCACGGGTCGATCCTCGTGCGCGAGCTCGGTCTGCCGGCGGTGACGAACGTGTCAGGCGCCAGGGCGGCCATCCGCACCGGCGATCGCGTCGTCGTCGATGCCGGCGCCGGTCGCGTCGAACTCCTCGGCTGACGTCGGCAGACACCGCCGACGCGCTTGACTGATCTGCATGAACACAGGTGCGAACGGTGACGGCACGTGGACTCGTCGGAGGTTCCTGACGGTCGGTGGCGTGTCGCTGGTCGGTTTCGTCGCAGGTTGTTCGTCCGACGACACCGCCTCGGTGCCCGTCGAGCCACCGGCCACCGTGCCGCCCACGACTGCCACATCGACGACCGGTGACGCCACGCTCTCGACGACGCCGTCATCCACGAGCGAGGCAACGACGTCGACCACGATCGAGCAGATCGCCGACTGTCGAGTGACGCCGGCGTTCCAGGAAGGGCCGTTCTACCTCGACACCGGCGACGTGCGGCGGGACGTGACCGAGAACCTGGCCGGAGCACCGTTCACGATTCGGCTGACATTGGTGGATGCTGCGACGTGCGAGCGGTTGGCCGGGCTGCCCGTCGACATCTGGAGTGCCGCTCCCTCGGGGGCGTATTCGGGCGTCGACAACGGGCTGGTGGTCCGCAACGCCCCGAATCTGGAGGACTCGTCGAGCTTCCTGCGAGGGCGGCAGATCGCCGACGACAACGGGGTGGTCGAGTTCCTGACCCTGTATCCGGGTTGGTACCCGGTGACGGCGCCGCACATCCACTTCACCGCGCCGTTCGACGACGGCCGGTCGTTCACCTGGCAGATCTTCCTCGACGACGACTTCTCGGACGCGCTGTACACCTCGGTCTCCCCGTACGACGAGCGTGGTGTCCATGCCGTGCGCACCGGTGACGGCGGCGGTCGGGCTCCTGCCGATGCGATCGTCGTGCCGTCCGGTCCGGCGTCGTCGCCGAGCCTCGACCTCGTCATCGGGATCGAGCTGGCAGCCCTGACCGCCCGGCCGGACGTCTACGACGCCTGAGCGCGCGGTTGTGCTCGGTCAGGCGTAGGTGGTCGCCAGCAGCAGGTCGTACTGGTCGATCTCGAAGGACTGCACCTTCACCTGGATCTCGGCCAGACGCCGGACCTTGTCGGTCGCGACGAGGCCCACGGCAGCCGACGCCATGTTCACACCACCGACGTGGTGAGCCCTCATGAGCTCCAGCCACATACGGCCCTGATCGAGGCCGACAGCCGTCGACAGCGCCATCATCTCCGCGTCGGTCGCCATCCCGGGCATGAGCGCTCCGTGGCCTCCCATCTCGCCGCCCATCCACGACATCGGGTCGGTGGAGCCGGCGGTCGAGGCTCCCCAGTCGGCGAGCCATGCGCGCATGGTGCCCACTTCGATCGCCTGGTTCTGCAACACCTCGGATGCGGCGGCCTGTACCGCGTCGCCGGTGTCTCGTCCGAGGACGCGTTGGCACATGGCGAGCGCCTGGACGTGATGCGTCGTCATGTCGGTGAGGAAGCCGAGGTCCGCCGCGTTCGGTTGCGGTGACACATCCGCTTCGGTCTCGGTCGACGCGGTCGCCGTGCCGACACCGAAGCCTGCGAGTCCGGCGGTTCCGATCCCGGCTGCTCCCAGCAGCGTCGCGGTCGAGAGGAACCTGCGGCGTCCCGGATCGGGCGCCGCGTGGTTCACGGTCGTCCACCCGGTGCGGCGCCACCACCGCCCGCAGCGGTCACGTCGACCACACCGGCGTAGCAGCCGAGCGTGTAGGGGAACGTGTCGGTCGTGTAGTAGGCGTAGTTGCCGTCGGCGTCGGTGAGGCCGTTGCACTGATCGAGGTCGCCGGCACCCTCGACGTAGGAGTGGGCCGACCACGTGTCGCTGGCGAAGAGGCTCTCGTCGGTGAGCTCCCACGACGAGGTGTACTGGCCGTTGCCGGTGTAGATCGGGTAGCCGTCGAGTGCGTAGCCGAGCAGCTGCGGTGCCGCGGCGACCTCCTCGGGGGTGAAGATGCAGTCGGTGCTGTCGCTCGTGCCGAGCAGGTGGATGTGGAAGCCGGTCGGTCCGTTGTGGCTCCCGCACTCGCTGAGTGCACCTTCGAGTGAGAGCACGTCGCCGCCGGTGCCTTCCGTGGCGCCGTAGATCGGCACGCCGTTGAGCGCGATGCCGATGGTGCCGATGACCGGGACGTCGGTGAGCGTGTCGGCCGGCACCGGTTCGGCGGGGATGGTGAACGTGTAGTCCTGGGCCTGCGGGGCGCCGGGCGACGTCTCGATGTAGGTGTGGTCCGGGATGCCGTTCGAGGTGATGACGACGTTCTCGCCGTCGCACACGGCGCTCGACACCGGGTCGGCGAGGTCCGGGTTCGCAGACCCCTTGGTGGTGAAGGACGCTGCGATTTCCGCACAGCTCATCGCCGGCGCACCGGGGAGTGCGCCGGTCGTCGTGTCGCTGTCGCCACACGCGGCGAGGATCAGCGCGGCGGAGATGATGAGGGGGAGAACTCGCTGCATGCGCCGAGTGTGGACCAGCCCCCTGAGAGAAGGCTGGGAGTTCCGCCGGTCACTTCGGCCGATGTCGGCGGTGACGATCTCAGCGCTGCGGATCTCCGTCGCGCAGTCGGATCGAGAGGCAGGTGACGCAGCCTTCGAGTTTCTCGTACTCGCTCATGTCGACGGGAACCGGTGTCCAGCCCAGTTGCTCGACGCGCTCGATCGATTCGGGTGCCGAGGTCGAGATCATCACGTGGTCGCCGCCGAGCAGCACCACGTGAGCCCCTGGTTCCTCCGGCATGGAGGCGTAGTTCGCGAAGGCGTCAGTGTCGTCGACCAGCGGGTCGAAGCCGATGACCGTGCCGTCGGGCAGTGCGGTGACGGCCGACTTGAGGTGGAGGACCTTGGTCAACGGGACAGCAACGACGTCCCAACCGTGAGGGGTCAGCGCCGTCCTCACCTGGTCGATGGCGGCAGCATCGGTGCGACCCGATCGGCCGATGTAGACGGTGCGGTCGACCTTGAGGACGTCGCCGCCGTCCATGGTCGCGGGCTCGGCGATGGTCGTTGTCGGGACGCCGAGGCGTCCGAGCATGTCGGCGGTCGTCGCCACC
>JAHDHM010000036.1:13260-16438 GCA_020631315.1 Acidimicrobiales bacterium | reverse complement strand
GAGGTCGCTCTCCTCCAGGCCGAGACGGCTGAGGTAATCGGCGGCATCGGCGGCCGGGAGCAGCAACGCCCCCGACGGGTAACGGATCTCGACACGACCCCGATCCGTCGTCTCGTCGAGGCGGCGCGGGTTGGTGACCAGCAACGGGTCGAAGCCGCGCACGAGCTCGGTGAGGTCGGCAGGCCAGAGGACCTCGATGTGGTCGAAGTCGATCGTGAGCAGATTCTCGATGCTCGTCGTGGCGAGCTCGACGCCGCCCAGTTCGCCGGCGGCAGCGAGCGTGTCGAGCCCGAAGCCGGGGACCTCGACCATCGTGCCGACGGGGAGGAACACCATGGACGCCGTGCCGTCGTCGGCCAGGGCCGCGGCGGTCATCGCGACCGGAACGCCCTGGTTGTCGACCTGGAGGTACAGCGTCGTCGTCGCACTGACCGTCGGTGCGGGTGCCGCCACTTCGGCGGGAGCATCGGCGGGTGCGTCGCCGCCGACGAGACGCCCGACGGCGAGCACGCCGATGCCGAGCACTGCGAGGCACAGCACCGCAGCAGGAACGAACACACCGCGACGAGACCGCTGCCCGTGTGCGACGTACAACGGGCGGCCCTGCTGCGCAGCGCGCTGTGCAGCAGACGGACGTCGTCCCGTCACACGTGCTCCGAGCGGCACGGACGCCTGCCCAGACGGACGCGGCCGACGCCGGCGGATCGGGGCATCGGCCAGATAGCCGGCTTCTGGATGATCGTCTTGGTCGAAGACCCCCGTCATCGACCCCTCGTGCTGGTTCACGGCGACTCCCTCGTGTCGTCCCGTGGTGTGTCGACCGGATCGCCGCCGGCTCAAGCACCCGAATCGCGTCAGCTTCGAATCGACGTTCCAACCCGCTCGACGCCGCAGCCGAGAACGTGAGAGGATCACCCCTCCAGCGAGGTACTGGTCGCGCCGATACTCACGCTGCTCCCCGGGGCGGCGAGGGGCGCTGACGACACGGTCCGAGCGCACGACGTCGATCCGGTTCGATGTGACGGTTTTCACATTGGTTTCGGGAAGACGACTCGCTACCGACCCGTTGTACTTCTCGACTCGCCGGACATCGATCTCCCCCCACCCCGATGCCCGACACCCCGTACGCGGATCGCCGAGAGGCGACCCACCCCCAGGAGACACACCATGAGCGACTCAGTAGGTCAGTACCTCAACGAGATCGGTGCCGTCGCACTGCTCACCGCAGAGGACGAGCGGATGCTCGCACAGCAGATCGAAGCCGGCCGTGAGGCCCGCGAACGTCTCGAGGCCGGCGACGTGACCGCCGCCGAGCGTCGGAAGCTCCGCCGCGACGTCCAGACCGCGGACGCGGCTCGCGATCGTTTCATCCGCGCCAACCTCCGTCTGGTCGTCTCCATCGCACGCCGCTACCCGCTGCCACCGGCGATGGAACTGCTCGACCTGATCCAGGAGGGCAACCTCGGCCTCGAGCACGCCGTCGAGAAGTTCGACTGGCGCAAGGGCTTCAAGTTCTCGACCTACGCCACGTTCTGGATCCGCCAGTCCATCGGCCGGGCTCTCGACCAGAAGGCCAGCCTCGTCCGTCTGCCGTCCGATCGCTCCGCGAGCCTGCGTGCCGCGCTGCGTGCGAACTCCGGTGACCACGAGGCCCTCGACGACGAGCACGCCTGGCTGCAGCGCATCTCGACACCGACCTCGCTCGACCGCACCATCGGCGACGACGGCGACTCCACGCTGATGGATCTCGTGCCCGACACCAAGGAGGGCCCCGAGGCCCTCGTGATGGACCAGTCCGAGCTCGACTTCGTCGTGGGACTGCTCGACAACCTCGACGCTCGGGCCCGCCAGGCGGTCGAACACCGCTTCGGTCTTCGTGACGGCGAGAAGCGCAGCTACCGCGAAGTCGGCGAGGAACTCGGCGTCACCGCAGAGGCCGCACGTCGCCTCGTGAAGCGTGCCGTCAACGACCTGCGCGAGGACGCCGAGCGCATCGTCGCCGCCTGACGAATCCGGCTGGATTCAGCCCTGCGGCTGTACCACCATGTCGGCGTGACCACCACCTGGAACCCGACCTCCTGGAACGACCACCCGGCCAAGCAGCAGCCGCTGTGGCCGGACCAGGAGCACCATGACTTCGTCGTCACCGAACTCGGACAGCGCCCGCCGCTGATCTTCGCCGGCGAGGCCCGTCGCCTCACCGACGATCTCGCACGTGTCGCCAACGGGGAGGCGTTCCTGCTGCAGGCGGGCGACTGCGCCGAGTCCTTCGACGTCGGTACCGCCGACGCGATCCGCGACCGGCTCAAGGTCATCCTCCAGATGGCCGCGGTCATGCAGTATTCCGGCGGTGTCCCCGTCGTGAAGGTCGGCCGGATCGCCGGCCAGTTCGCGAAGCCCCGCTCGGCCGACACCGAGACGCGTGACGGTGTCGAGCTGCCGTCGTTCCGCGGTCACATCGTCAACGACATCGCGTTCGACGCCGAGGCACGCATCCCGAACCCGAAGCGACTGCTGCGGGCCTACGACCAGTCGGCGGCCACGCTCAACCTGCTGCGAGCCTTCACCCGCGGTGGCTACGCCGATCTGCGTCAGGTCCACGAGTGGAACCTCGAGTTCGTCGCCGACAGCCCCGCCGGCCAGCGCTACACGGAGATCGCCGACGGCATCGACGCCGCCATGCGCTTCATGCAGTCCTGCGGCATCGACCTCGACGATTCGTCGATGCGCCAGGTCGACTTCTACACCTCACACGAGGCGCTGCTCCTCGGCTACGAGCAGGCACTCACCCGACGCGACTCGATCACCGGCGACTGGTATGACTGCTCGGCCCACATGCTGTGGATCGGCGAGCGCACCCGTGACCTCGACGGCGCACACGTCGAGTTCCTGAGCGGCGTCAACAACCCGATCGGTTGCAAGGTCGGGCCGACCGTCGAACCCGACGAGCTCCTCGCACTGTGCGACAAGCTCAACCCGAACCGGATCCCGGGCCGTCTGACCCTCATCACCCGGATGGGCGCCGATCTGCTCGGCAGTCGACTTCCCGCCCTCCTCGAGGCCGTCCGCGACTCGGGTCACCCGGTGGTGTGGGCATGTGACCCCATGCACGGCAACACGTTCAGCACCGAGGACGGCACGAAGACCCGCCACTTCGAGTCCATCGTGACCGAGGTCA
>JAHDHM010000036.1:0-13250 GCA_020631315.1 Acidimicrobiales bacterium | reverse complement strand
CGCCGCCCATCGCGCCGCCGGCACGTGGCCCGGCGGCCTGCATGTCGAGCTCACCGGCGACGACGTCACCGAGTGCCTGGGCGGCAGCCAGGAGCTCGCCGCCGGCGACCTGGGTGCCCGCTACGAGACCATGTGTGACCCCCGGCTCAACGGCCGTCAATCGCTCGATCTCGCCTTCCGCACCGCTGAGGCGTTGCGCAAGGTCGACTGAGCCGGGCGCCGGTCAGCGGTCCGGCGTCACGATCCAGACCCGACCTGAACCGGTCGGTGACTCCAGCTCGCGCACATCAGCGGGCCACGACGGCATCTGCACGATCCCGCCCACGAGACCCGCCTGCTCGATCGCTGTGGCCATCACGTCGGAGTGATGCACCATGAGCGCCGTCGATCGTCCGGTCGTCGGCCACGCTGCGAACGTGATCTCGGGCCGCGCCGGCTCGGGTTCCATGCCGAACGAGTGCCACCCGAGGCGCAGCGTGGCGTCGTCCTCGACGATCGACAGCAGTCCGGTGACAGACGCATCGACCACGCCGGTGGCGCCACAGCTGGTCCGGGCTCGATGCGACGTGCACTCGATCGATGCCGTGTCGATCGAGAACCGGCCGTCCAACTGATACGACGCCGCATCCTCACCCTCGAGTGATGACAGCGGCGTGGCTTCCGCGGCCAGTTCGATGCGCACGACCGCCGAGTAGTCCTCGGTCTCGACCTGCTCCGTCCACTCGCCGAGCACCTGGATCGTCGGCTGTTCGGAGGTGTCGTCCACCTCGTCGAGGTCGAAACGGGCGGCACCGACCGGTCGGACCACGATCGACGTGGCCGTGACCATCTCGACACCACCGTCGAGCTCCGTGACACCCTCCCCGCCGTCACCTCGGCGTTCGAAGCGTTCGAGCTGCGCCTCGCCGGGCGCGCACGCGCTGACGAACGCGAGGAGGACGAGCACGAGTGGACGCACATCGGACTCGTCGACCGCGAGACCGGGTCGTCAAGCCGCGGAGTTCGTCAGCGCGGCGCAGCTCCTCAACGCCGGTCGAAACGCAGCGTGCCGCTGCCCTCGGCACCGATGGCGGTGAACGGACGCGGCCCGCCGTCGACCTCGATCCGGAACTCCCAGTCGATGAACGCAGCCTCGGCCGACACCCGCAGCGCATCGACCATGTGGGTGATCCGCTCGCCTCGGGCGTCGATCACGACGACCTCGAGTTCGGGGACACCCGGTTCGTCGTTGCGGCCGAGCGTTCGCCAACTGAGAGAGGCCGTGAGTGCGTTGCCCTCGAGCGAGCCGAGACCGACCACGGAGCCATCGGTCGCCAACGAGATCTCGCAGCCGTCGACTTCAGAGGACGGAGCACACGACGTGTTCGGCAGATCCCAGTGCAACGCACCGTCGACACGGAACCAGCGGGTGTCGCGCGGCACGTCGACTTCGGACTCGGTGAGGATGCCCAGCCCGACGAGCTGGGTGTCCTCGAGCTCGAACAGGTCGAGTTCCAGCTCTGCGGTGATCGACACTTCGGCACCGTTGACCGAGGCGATCGTGGTCCACTCGCCCTCGCCGGTGAGGTCGGCCACGCCATCGGTGGCGTCGTCGTCACCGCCGCCGCCGGAGGGTCGCAGCCCTTCGAGGGGGTCCAGCGGCGCACGGAACTCCACGCCGGCGCGGCTGCCGTCGTCCTCGTCCTCGTCCTCGTCGTCCGACGGCGTGCTGTCCTCCGCGGTGTCGTCCTCGGTCTCGGGGTCCTCGAAGCGCTCGGTCACCTCGGGACGCTCGAACGACGCTGCGAGGTCCTCGCGCACCGTGTCCACGCTGCAGGCCGCGACGACGAGGCTGACGGCGATCAGCCAACAGCACTGTTTCGTCACGGCGCGGAAGTCACCCACCACAGAGTGTGAGTCTTGTCGAGACGGTCACGGCCGGGGCTGCAGCCCCGGGAATCGTCGTCGAATCGCAATGCGCCGACGAGCGTGCTCACGCCAGGTGGTCGACGAAGCGCTCCAACTGGCGGAGATTGCGACACTCGAAGACGCCGTCGCAGTGGTTGCCGTACTCGCTGATGACCGAGTCACCGGTGTCCCAATAGGACTTCGGCTCCGGGTTCAGCCAGAACACGTGACGGGCCTTCTTCCGAGCTTCCTTCACGACCCACGAGTTGGTCACGTGGTAGTTGTTCCGGGCGTCGCCGAGGAAGATCACCGTGGACTTCGGGTTGATCTCGTTGCCCCAGTTGTTCCAGAACACCTCGAAGGCGTGTCCGTAGTCGGAGTGGCCGTCGACCCAGATGACGTCGGCCTCGGTGTTGACCCGATGGACGGCACGGCCGATGTCCTCCTCGCCCTGGAACAGGTGGGTGACCTCGTCGATCCCGTCGATGAAGACGAACGAGCGCACCTTCGAGAACTGCGACGACAGCGCGTAGACGAGGTGGAGGGTGAAGCGGGCGAACGCAGCAACCGAGCCGGAGATGTCGGCCACCACGATGAGCTCGGGCTTGTTCGGACGAGGGAACTTGAACTTGGGCTCGGCCGGGACACCGCCGTAGCTGAGCGAGGCACGGACCGTCGAACGGAAGTCGAGCGGGCCACGACGTTTGTTCCGACGCTTGCGGGCCAGACGTGCAGCCAGCTTGCGGGTGAGCGGCTGGATCGACTTGCGGATCGCCGCCATCTCCTCACGGCTGGCGTGCATGAAGTCGACGTCTTCGGGCAGCGGCTTGCGCAGGGTCTTCGCCATCGCCTCGACACCACGGTCGGCGACCAGACGACGACGAATCTCCGCCTCGATCTCCTTCTTGAGATCGTCGATCCGGTGCTCGAACTCCTCACGCTGGAGACGCTGCTCGAGATCGGTCTGGTTCTCGGCCGAGTTCTGCTGCGACTCGTCCATCAGCCGTTCGAGCATGGCCTCGAGGTCGAGGTTCCGCAGTGTGCGATACAGGTAGTACGTGCCGCCGACCGGGCGTCCTGGCTCCATGCCGGCGTACTTCGTGACGGCGGCCCGGGCCATCGCCCGCATCATGGCTTCGTCGCCCTGCATCATCGCCCGGTAGAGCATCTCGGCGAGCTGCTCGGGATCCATGTCGCCACCACCGGCGCCACCCTCGCCCTGCTGCTGCATCTGCTCCATCTGTTCCTGGAGCCAGTCCTCCAGGTCCGACAGTTCGGCGTTCTCGTCGCCCACGTTGTACTGCGGGCCGCGATGGCTGAAGTAGACCTCGAAGACCGTCTCGAAGGCCTTCCAGTGGCTGTCGTTCTTCACCAGCGTGGTCGCCAGTGCGTACTTGAAGGCCTCGCGGTCCTCGATCGGGATGTGGCGCATCGCCTCCATCGCGTCGAGGTTCTCCGTCAAGGCGACGGGCAGGCCGGCGCGGCGGAGTTCGACGATGAAGCCGGACAGCAGGTCGAGCATGAGGTGCCTCTTCTCCGACGATCAGTCGGAGAGTTCCTTCGTCGCCTTCTCGATGTCGGTCTGGTACTTGAGCAGGATGTGGAGGGTCTCCTTGGCCTGCTCTGCGTCGATCGACTCGATGCCGAGCAGCACCAGGGTGCGGGCCCAGTCGAGGGTCTCGGACACCGACGGCGACTTCTTCAGCTCGAGGTTGCGGATCGAGCGGACGATGCGGGCCACCTGGTCGGCGAGGTGGTCGGAGATGCCGTCGACCTTGGTGACGACGATCTCCTTCTCGCGGTCCATGTCCGGGTAGTCGAGGTGGAGGTAGAGGCAGCGACGCTTCAGTGCCTCGGACAGCTCACGGGTGTTGTTCGAGGTGAGGAACACCAGCGGGATCTGCGACGCGGTGACGGTGCCGAGCTCGGGGATCGACACCTGGTACTCGGAGAGGATCTCGAGGAGCAGGGCCTCGGTCTCGACCTCGACGCGGTCGATCTCGTCGATGAGCAGCACGACGGGGTCCTCGGCCCGGATGGCCTCCAGCAGCGGACGGGTCATGAGGAACTCGTCGCTGAAGAGGTCGTCGTGGAGCTCTGACCACTCGTCGGCACCATCAGCCGAACGCTCGGCCTGGATGCGCAGGAGCTGCTTCTTGTAGTTCCACTCGTACAGCGCCTTGGCCTCGTCGAGACCCTCGTAGCACTGCAGACGGATGAGGCGAGCACCGATCATGTCGGCCACCGACTTGGCCAGCTGGGTCTTGCCGGTACCGGCAGGGCCCTCGACGAGCACCGGCTTCTGGAGCCGGTCGGCGAGGAAGGCGACGCTGGCGATGCCGTCGTCGGCCAGATAGTCGACGTCGCGCAACATCTGCCGCACGGACGCGACGTCCTCGAACCGGTGGTCGGGCGTGGTGGTGCTCATGAAGGTGTGGCTCCGGGGGTGGTGACGCGGCTCAGCCGCGGATCTGGCCGTCGCCGTGGACGACGTACTTGGTGGTGGTCAGTTGCTCGAGACCCATCGGGCCCCTGGCGTGCAGCTTCTGGGTCGAGATGCCGATCTCGGCACCGAACCCGAACTCCTCGCCGTCGACGAAACGGGTCGATGCGTTGACGAGGACGGCGGCGGCGTCGACCTCGGTGGTGAACCTCGTGGCGGCCGCGAGGTCGTTGGTGATGATGGCTTCGCTGTGGCCGGTCGACGTCGCGTTGACGTGGTCGATGGCCTCGTCGAGATCGGCGACGATCCGCACGGACATCTTGAGGTCGAGGAACTCGGTGGCGAAGTCGTCGTCGGTCGCCGGACCGATCGAGGAATCGAGCGCGCACGCAGCGGCGTCGCCGACCAGCTCGACACCGGCGAGAGCCTCGACCGCGCGGGGCACGAAGTCGGCGGCGACGGCCTCGTGCACGACCAGCGACTCGGCGGCGTTGCACACCGAGGGGCGCTGGGTCTTGGCGTTCACGATGATGTCGAGCGCCATGTCCAGGTCACCGGCGGCATCGACGTACACGTGGCAGTTCCCGTCACCGTCGATGACGTACGGCACGGTCGCGTTGTCGAGGATGGACTGGATCAACGAGCGGCCACCGCGCGGGATGAGGCAGTCGATGTACTGCGGCAGCTGCATGAACTCGGTGGCCGCCTCGTGCGAGACGTCGTCGACGAGGACCAGCGCGTCCTCGGGCAGGCCGGCCTTCACGAGGCCCTCTCGTAAGACGCCGGCGATGGCGGTGTTGGACGAGATGGCGGCGCCCGAGCCGCGCAGGAACGCCGCGTTGCCGGACTTCAGACACAGGCCGAAGGCGTCGCTGGTGACGTTCGGGCGGCTCTCGTAGATGATGGCGACCACGCCGAGCGGAACGCGGACCTCCTGGATCCGGAGACCGTTCGGCCGGGTCCAGCCCCGGACGACGGCACCGACGGGATCCTCGAGTGCGGCGACCTGGCGCAGGCCGTTCGCCATTCCCTCGATGCGGCCGCGGTCGAGGCGGAGACGATCGACCAGACCGGGTGCGATGCCGTTGTCCTCGGCCCGGCTCACGTCGACCGCGTTCGCCTCGATGATCTCGGCAGCTCGATCGACCAGCAGCTCGGCACCGGCGAGCAGTGCGTCGTTCTTCGCTGCCGCCGACAACGACGCCAGGCTGCGGGCGGCTCGCTTCGAGCGCGCGCCCAGCGACGCCATGTGGGAGAGCTGTTCGGGCATCGTCCAAGACTAGCCAAGGCCGTCCCGAGCACCCCAAGCCATTGGCCATCGTCTGGCCGGCGGGATCGTGCGAGCGACTCAACTGGCTCCCCGGCCGCTCCGATGGAGAGGTGATGTCGATCGTCACCACCACCACCGCGTTCGCCGGGGCCGTCCGGGACTTCATCGACGAGATGGAAGTCCTCGGTGTCGACGTGCGCGACGACGCAGTCGAGCTCACTCGCGGCGCCATCGACGTCGACGGATTCCTCACCGACGACGAGCTCGCCGCGTTCATCGTCGCCTTCGAGCCCTTGCGTTCGGATCTGATCGGCACCCGACCAGCCGACCTCCGAGCTCGAGGTGTCTTCCATGGCGGACGGCGGGCGCTGACGCATCCGTCGGCGGCCTTCATCGCGGCGTTGGATCGTGATCGACGAGACGGTCGCGGCCGCTCCCGGCGCTACGTCGAGCTCGCGACCGAGGTGTTGCGAGCCGTCGCAGCGCTCGATGCGCACATCTCGAACGTCGAACTGAACGCCATCGAGAGCCTCCGGCGCATGCTCGAAGGCCGCATCGCAGCCGCAGACCTCCCCGAGCCCCGAGACGCCTGCCCGACGGCGCTGCAGGCGTCGCTCGACGAGCTCGACCGACTGACCGGCCTCGACGACGTGAAGCGCCGCGTCCGTCAGCTCGTCGACCTGCTCCGCATCCGCAACCTGCGCGCTGCGCACGGCTTGGGCAACCCGGAACTCACCCACCACATGGCCTTCGTGGGCAACCCGGGCACGGGAAAGACCACGGTCGCACGCATCCTCGGCCGGATCTTCCGTGAACTCGGCATGCTGGAACACGGCCGACTGGTCGAGGTCGATCGGGCTGCCCTGGTCGCCGGCTACGTCGGCCAGACCGCAGCAAAGGTCGACGAGGTCGTCGAGTCGGCCATCGGCGGCGTGCTGCTGGTCGACGAGGCGTACTCGCTCACCCGCGGCGACGACGGCTATGGCCCCGAGGCGGTCGACGCACTCGTCAAGCGCATGGAGGATCGTCGCGACGAGCTCGTGGTGATCCTCACGGGCTATCCCGACGAGATGGAGGAGCTGCTCGGCTCGAACCCCGGCCTCGAGTCGCGGCTCGGTCGGACGATCCACTTCACCGACTACGACGACCACGAACTGTTCGAGATCTTCGAGGGCTTCGTGGCCGACGGCGAGTATCGCCTGACCGACGACGCCGGGCGAGGAGTTCGTGCCCAGATCGCCCAGGTCAACCGAACCCGATCGTTCGGCAACGGCCGATGGGCCCGTCAACGATTCGACGACATGGTGCTGCGGCATGCGGAGCGAGTGGCCCAGCTGCCCCATCACGACGTCGACTCGCTGACCACCCTGCACGCCGTGGACGCCGAGCCGATCGACGGCGAACGCTGAGCGAGTCCGGCAGTCGACTCAACCGATGGCCACGTCCCGCAGCGAGTAGCGGGCGGGAGGGTCGATGGTGCGCACGAGCGCGTCGTCGACATCTGGGTAGATCAGTGTGACCTCAGCGTCGTCCAGGTCGACGAGCGACAGCGACCCGCCGCCGTCACACGTCGGACGCAGACCGATCACGGCCAAGGTGCCCTCGGCGGTGAACCCGACCGGACGGCTCGAGATGTTCGGCGTCACCGGCGTCGCGTAGCCCTGTGCCTCGAGGTCGAGCCACTCGACCGATGAACCGTTGACGCAGTCGCCCTCGGCGACCGCGGCGCGAGTGGCGTCGGCATTGACCACGAGACCCGACAGCTCCCGCCCGCTCTCGTAGAGCACGGCGGCACCGTCGATGGTCTGCAGCGGGATCGCCAGATCGGTCAACTCCTCGTCGACGAGGTTCGACGTCGTGATCAGCGAGAGGTCGAGTTGGTGGACCCGCCAGATGTTGTCCACCCCGAGTGCGATGAACAGCAGCTGCGTGCCGTCGACCGACGTGGTGATCTCGGTGATCCTCGCCGGTCCACCGTCGAGCAGGTTGCCGACGAACTCTCCCTCGAGGTCGGCCACGACGATCCTGCGGCCACCTTCGGCCGCCAGCAGGAGATGCTGCCCGTCGGGGTGATGGGCGATCCACGTGACCGGCCCGAGGTCCCCATACGAACGCAACTGCAGTCCGTCGATACGAGCCCGGGTCACGATGCCGTTCTCGAGCCAGTACACGTTGAAGCCGGTCGGCCGCGAGAACCCGACGGCCTCGCGCACGACCTCGTCGGGGCCCTTGCCGTCACCCGACACGGCGACGATCGATCCGTCGCTGAACGCGACCTTGTCGGCCTGTGCGTTCCAGTCCTCGAGCCCGACGCCGGCGCCGATGACGAGCAGGCACTCGAACGCGCCGTCGAAGTCGACGCTGAAGAGCCCGCTCTGGGCAGTGAAGGTCAGTTCGACGGGAATCACCGCGGCGACGAGGTCTCGGTTGCAGAACTCCGGCAGCGGCGGCGCGTCGACCGTCGCGACCGTGGTGGGCGCCGCCGAGGTCGTGGTGGCTGCATCGTCCGATCCTTCACTCGCCGCCTCGGTCTCGCCGGAACCGACGCCAGCCTCGGTGGAAGTCGTACTCGTGTCGGCATCACTCGAGTCGGCGGACGTGGCCTCGTCGCTCTCCGGCTCCGCCTCAGGGTCCGACGCCGGCGCCTCGGACGACGTCGACGCATCGAGCGCCGACAGGTCCAGGCTGCCCTCTCCCGAGCTGCACGCAGCGAGCAGCAGCAACGAGCTCATGCCCGCGAGGAGCATCCTGCTCAAGTTCGGCCGGCGACTTGCCGATGGGCACGACATGGCCGACATGTTGGCACGCTCGTGATCACCGAGATGATCGCGCCGGACGTCGATGACGTCGTCACCGTGGACCTGTCCTGGGGCGACGAACAGGACTTCGTACGCGGCACCGTCGTCAGCGTCCTCGGTCAGGTCACCACACTCTCGCTGCCGGAGGGTCTCGACGGCCACGACCTCGCGCCCGGGGACGACGTGGTGGCGAACTGGACCCACACCGACGGCCACGCGGCCGCCCGTGCCAGAGTCCGCTCGGTGCGACACGGCGGCACCACGGTCAGCCTCGAACTGGCGGATCCGTTCGCCGACCGCCGGCAGCGGTCGCGCGACGAGGTCGTGTGGGACTGTCGCTGGAGCGTCGACGACGACCAGGGGTCCGGCAACCTCGTCGACGTCGGCATCGGCGGCGCACGCATCGACGTCAAGGGTGACGGTCCGGCAGTCGGGCGTCGAGTCGAACTCGCCGCGGCGACGCCGTCCGGCATCATCGAACTACGCGGTCGAGTCGTGTCGTCCTGGATGGTGGACCGGACCGGCCGAAGCCAGGTGCGCGTACGCTTCGAGGATCTCGCCCTCGAAGAGCTGCTGGCACTCGGCGAGGCGGTTCGACGCCGAGACTGACCGTCAGCCGTCGGTGACCATCACGAGATCGTCACGGTGAACGGCCACGTTGACCACACCATCCGGAAGATCGGCAGTCCGACAGCCCATCACGCTCCGGAGGATCTCGGCCGTCGCCCGGGTCAAACCACGAGCGAACACCACGCCATCTGATCCGGCGATCTCGACCGCTGCATCACGACCGAAGTCGCCCGACACGTCAGCGACGCCGGCGTGCAGCAACGACCGTGCACCGTCCACCAGGGCGCGTCGCGCTCCGTCGTCGACCGTGATGCGACCGTCCGGGAGTACTGCGAACGCGATCCACAGCTTCCTGGCCGACAGCAGCCGTTCCTGGGCCTCGACCATCGTGCCGACACCGGGCCGCTGATCGATCGCGTCCTGCACGACCCCGGGGCGAGCGGCAGCGGCGATCACAGCCCGCACGCCCGACCAGGCCGCCATCTTCGCCGCGGCGATCTTGGAGGACATACCGCCACTCCCCCGCTCGCCGGCTCCTCCCGCGAGTGCCTCGATGGAGGCGTCGACACGCTCGACGTGCTCGATGAGCGTCGCCGACGGGTCGACTCGAGGGTCGGCGGTGAGGAGACCAGGGGCGTCGGTCAGCAGCAACAGGAGATCGGCGTCGATGAGGTTGGCGACCAGTGCAGCCAGGCGATCGTTGTCGCCGTAGCGGAGCTCGTCGTCGGCGATCGCATCGTTCTCGTTGAGCACCGGCACCACACCGAGCTCGAGCAGGGCCTCGATCGTGCCCCGGGCGTGGACGTACTGCTGTCGGACCATGAAGTCCAGCGGTGCCATCAACGCCTGCCCTGCGGTGAGACCGTGCTGCCCGAGCAGCTCTCGGTACACGCGCATGAGCTCGATCTGACCGACGGCGGACACCGCCTGCAGCCGGCGGGCATCGGAGGGCCGAGGCATGCCGAGCACCTGGAGCCCGGCGGTGACGGCCCCCGAGGTCACCACGACGACCTCGTGGCCGTTACGTCGAGCGTTCGCGACCTCGGTACAGAGTTTGCCGATGGCCAAGGTGTCGACCTCGCCAGCCCCCGCAGTCACCGATGACGTGCCGATCTTGATGACGACGCGCATCAATCCGACTCGTACTCGAACTCGAACGTGCCGATCACCACGGTGTCGCCGTCCTTGGCGCCGGCGCGAGCCAACGCCCGGTTCACACCGATCTCGGCGAGTCGATGCTGGGCGAAGGCCAGTGCGTCGAAGTCGGTGAGGTCCGAGAGCGCGACGGCACGCTGCGCCTCACGTCCGACCACTTCGAACGAGCCGTCGTCGTGGCGCTCGATGCGGACGCCTTCTGGCTCGGGCCGGTGCACGATGAAGCCGTCCTCGGGCAGGGGCTCGTGTTCGCGGACCTCGGTGACGAGATCGAGCAGCTGCTCGACCAGCACGTCGACACCTTGGCCGGTGACCGCAGAGATCTTCTGTCCGTCCCACGGCAGCCGGCCGTAGTCGGCCTTCGTGCCGACCGTGAGGCGAGGACGCTCGAGCAGGTCAGGACGGTAGGCGCCGAGCTCGCCGAGCAGGGCGGCCTCCTGATCGGCCGGGCTGCGCTCGTCGATGGCGGCGAGATCGACCAGCACGAGCAGGATGCGGGCCCGTTCGACGTGACGGAGGAACTGGTGGCCGAGACCGCGCCCTTCGGCGGCACCGTCGATGAGACCGGGGATGTCGGCCACCACCATCTCTCGGCCACCACGACGCACCACGCCGAGGTTCGGCACCAGCGTCGTGAACGGGTAGTCGGCGATCTTCGGCTTCGCCGCCGAGATACGCGAGATCAGCGTGCTCTTCCCGGCGTTCGGGAAACCGACGAGCGCGATGTCGGCGGCCAGACGGAGCTCGATGTTGTACCACTCCTCGGCACCGAACTCGCCCTGCTCGGCGAACGCGGGCGCCCGACGACGGTTCGACAGGAACTTCGCGTTGCCACGACCCCCGCGGCCGCCTTCGGCGGCGAGCCACCGGTCGCCGGCGTTGACGAGGTCGGCCAGCGTGGTGCCGTCGCGGTCTTTGATGACCGTGCCTTCGGGTACGGGGACGACGAGGTCGTCACCGCCTCGGCCGTGCTTCTTCTGACCCTTGCCGTTGGTGCCGTTGTCACCTCGCCGGAACGGGAAGTCCCGGAACGCGAGCAGCGACGCGACGTTGCGATCGGCGACCAGCCAGACATCGCCGCCGTCGCCACCGTCACCTCCGTCGGGACCGCCGCGCGGGGTGTGTGCCTCGCGACGGAACGAGACGCATCCGGCGCCGCCGTCGCCGCCCTTGACGTGGATCTGGCATTCGTCGACGAAGTCGGCCACCCCACGAGCATACGGACCGGCGGGGACGGTCCGTGGATGACATCGAGCGAAGCGACCGGCGGCGACGGTCCGTGGATGACATCCGGCGGGGACGGTCCGTGGATGACATCCGGCGGGGACGGTCACCGATTCGCGCTCGGATCGTCATCGAGTCGTCGTGGTGGTCATGGAACCAATCGTGACCGGCGGTTCGTCCACCTGATCGAACGAACGATCTTCGGGAGGACGACAGATGATCGAACGACACCAGACCCACCGACATCGGCTGTGGCAGCTCGCGCTGGCCGTACTCGCCGTCGTGGCGTTGCTCGGCGCGTGCGGCGACAGTGACGATTCGAGCGACGACGCCGGGCCCACGTCGGCGACCGAGATCGGCCGGCCGACCGACTCCGACGACGCCGCAGAGGGCCGGGGGCGCACCGGAGCGTCGGCAGACACCACCGAGGCAGCAGCAGCCGACATGGCCGAGATCGCCGAGCCCGAGGAGACGGTCCAACGACCGAGCCGAACGGAGGCGTCGACGACCACGGTGGTGTCCGTCGACGCCCAGGAGACGGCCGAGATCGCCGACGACAACCGCACCTCTCGTGACGCCACGTCGACGTTCGCGCTCGACGTCGACACCGCGAGCCTGCGGCTCACGGAGCAGGCGATCGACAACGGCTGGCTGCCCGATCCGACGGCGGTGCGGGTCGAGGAGTTCGTGAACGCGTTCGACCAGGGCTACCCGGTGCCCGACGACACCTTCGCGCTGTACGCCGACGGTGCCCCCTACGAGCTGGTCGACGATTCGCTGCACGTACTGCGCGTCGGCATCCAGGGCACCGACGTGTCATCGCGACGCCGGCCGGACGCCAACATCACGCTCGTCGTGGACGTCTCCGGCTCGATGGACGGCGCCGGCAAGATCGACCTCGTACGAGACAGCCTGCATCTGCTGGTCGACGAGCTGTCGGACGATGACCGTGTCGCCATCGTCGCCTACGACGACACGGCGTGGGTCGTGTTGGAGCCGACCTTCGTCGACCGCGACAGCCGCATCCACGATGCGATCGACGAGCTCCGCCCGGGCGGCTCCACCAACGCAGAGGCCGGGCTACGCCTCGGCTACCAGTTGGCCGACGAGATGTTCGACGAGGGCCTCGTCAACCAGGTCATGTTCCTGTCCGATGGTGTCGCCAACGTGGGAGAGACCGATCCGAACGGCATCCTGCGACGCATCGCCGACGACGCTCAGCGCGGCATCACGATGCTCGCGGTCGGCGTCGGCATCTCGGACGTGAACGACGAGCTGCTCGAACGGATCGCCAACGACGGCGACGGTGTGTACGCCTACGTCAACGACTTCGACGAGGCCCGCCGCCTGTTCTCCGAGGAGCTGGTCACCACGCTCGTGACCATCGCACGCGACGCGAAGATCCAGGTCGAGTTCGACGACGCTGTCGTGCGTTCGTGGCGGCTCCTCGGTTTCGAGAACCGGGAGCTGACGGACCGCGAGTTCGACCGGTCGTCGACCGATGCCGGCGAGATCGGTGCCGGGCACTCCGTCACCGCGCTGTACGAGGTGCAGCTGGTCGCCGACGTCGGCCGCCGGGACCGGCTCGCGACGGTGACGCTGCGCTGGTTCGACCCCGACGGAGACGAGCGGGAACTCGTCGGGGAGATCGATGGCGGCGTGCTCAGCGACTCGATGGCTGCTGCGGCCCCGGAGCTGCGCTGGAACGTCGCCGTCGCCACTGCCGCCGAGCTCCTGCGTGACTCGCCGTGGGTCGACCATCTGGACCCCTGGGCCGTCCTGGACGAGCTCGACGACACGACGCGGGATCTGCGCGGCCGTGACCGCCTCGAGTTCGCCGATCTGTTCGCCACGGCGATCGACCTCGGCCTCTGATCACCGGAACCGAAAAATGGCAGCGGCC